>JACNLH010000048.1 GCA_014381585.1 Candidatus Sulfurimonas ponti | reverse complement strand
TAAGTTGCGCATTATAACCATCGATTTTTTCATAAACTATAAGTAAATCAATATCACTATGCACACATAATTGTTCTCTTCCATAGCTCCCAAGTGCAACAATCGCTATGGGAATCGAACTTCTCATAGGCAAGTAGTTTCCAAATATGCGTCGCAGTATTGTTTTATACATCAAATCTATTATGGAGTCTAGTTTTTTGGTGTGTTTCACCAAAAAATCTTTCCCTTGGTTGTTTTCAAAGAGTTGAGGCAAAGAGGTTTTGTATTCATTTATATAGGCTTTAAATAGTTTTGAGAGTTCAAAATCTGAACCATTCTGTTCTATTATATCTTCTATTTGCAGCTTAATATCCACGTATTTTCCTAGTGTGTTTTTAACATTATAGTTTGTCTAATTTAAATTCGATATAATCTCTTCAATTCTTTTGGAGAAATTTAATGACAATAACAAAACGTGTAACTTTTATAGCAAAAGAGGGTAGCGAAGCAAAAATGAAAGAGCTTCTCTCTGCAATGGTGCTTCCAAGTAAGGCTGAAGATGGATGTATATTCTATGAAATCTTTCAATACGAAGGAAACCGTAGGAAATTTATGGCATACGAAAGCTGGCGTGATGAAGCGGCTTTGGACTCTCATAAAGCTTCAGCACATTATGCAGTGTATAAATCATCGTATGAACCCTATTGTGAAAAAAAGTATAGTGACGAGTTAGAGGTTTTAGGTTAAACATTGAGTTTTAACTTATTTATAGAAATGCGAAAAGTTTTAACTTTTCAAACTAGAAGTGTGTAAACGCTTCTGATAATAATTCAAGGAAATTTATGTATTTATTTACAAGTGAAGTAGTAGCTCCGGGACACCCGGACAAATGTGCAGATATAATTGCAGACAGTATAGTTGACGCTTTAATCATAGCAGATCCAAAAAGCAGAGTGGCAAGTGAAGTTTTTGTAGCTGGAAAGCACGTGATTATAGGTGGTGAAGTGACATCCAAAGCCAACCTTACAGATGCTGATTATGAAAAAATCGTCAAAGATGCACTCATTGGAATCGGATATGATGGAAAAAGCACTTTTACAAAAGAGCAGTGTTTATTTCCAGAAGAGGTTAAAGTTCAAGTGCTTTTAAATCAACAATCACCGGATATAAATCAGGGCGTTGATCAAGAAGACGGTGAAACCGGTGCTGGAGATCAGGGAATCATGTTTGGATATGCTTCAAATGAAACGGCTGACTTTATGCCTGCTGCCATCACGTATGCAAGAGTTTTATCTGATAAAGTGTATCACTATGCACTTAAGCACAATCATAAACTAGGTGTCGATATTAAAACTCAAGTCACACTTGACTACGGAACTAAAGATAACTTTGAAAATTGTCTACCTCAATCAATACATACAATCGTGGTGTCTGCCCCTTCAAATGAAAATATGGACATTAAAGAAGTAAGAGAACTTCTTCAAGGCTTGATAGATGATGCAGGCTTGCCAACACATCTATACGACCCTAAAAAAACAATAATTCATCTAAATCCGACTGGAAGATATGTAAGTCATTCTCCATTGCATGACTCTGGTTTGACTGGAAGAAAACTTATCGTGGACAGTTTTGGAGGTTATGCACCTATCGGCGGCGGTGCACAGTCTTCTAAAGATTACACAAAGGTGGACCGTTCAGGTCTTTATGCAGGTAGATGGTTAGCTAAACATATTGTAGCTGCTGGGCTTGCTAAAAAATGTTCTGTACAACTCTCATATGCTATCGGAGTGGCTCGTCCAACTTCTGTTTCAGTGGACACATACGGAACTGTGATAAATGGTCTTGATGATGATAAATTATCTACATTTGTATCTGAGAGTTTTTCATTAACTCCAAACTGGATCACTGCAAAATTCGGTCTTGATAAACCAAGTGCTGAAACTTTTCTTTATGCAGATGTGGCAGCTCGTGGTCAAGTCGGTCAAAGTGATTATCCTTGGGAAAAACTTGACGCACTTGAAATTTTTGAGAAATTGAAATAGTATGAAAAACTTATGGTCTGATGAAGAAGCGAAAAACTGCACAAGTGATTTAGACTTAAGAGTGTATACATCCAACCTGCTTGGACGCAGTGATGAACTTGTCCTTCATGGCGGTGGAAACACTTCTGTTAAAACTGTTATAGACGCTGAAGATATACTCTTGGTCAAAGGCTCCGGTTGGGATTTAGTCTCAATCAAAGCTGAGGGTTTCGCTCCGGTGAAGATGAAAACACTTTTAGAGATGGCTGAACTTAAAGAGCTTAAAGACTCCGAGATGGTGAGTGGACAAAAAGCTGCGATGATAGATAAGTCTGCACCAAACCCTTCTGTCGAAGCCATTCTTCATGCCATCATCCCTTTTAAATTTGTAGACCACACCCATGCGGATGCAGTGGTCACCATTTCAAACTCTCAAACCGGCATTGAAAATATCAAAAAAATTTTTCCAAACTTTCTAATAGTCCCTTACATAATGCCTGGATTTATTTTAGCATCCAAAATAAATGAGATGATTAAAGATTTAGACTGGTCGAAGTGTGAAGGGATTATTTTACACAATCACGGGATTTTCACCTTTGATGATGATGCTAAAAAATCTTATACAAAGATGATAGATGCAGTGACAAAAGCCGAAGAATTTTTGAATGAGAATGCAACTATAAAGTTGATAGAGAAAAAACCAAAAGAGTTTAATCTGGATTATCTGCAAATTGATGACTTTATGAATGTGAATACTAGCACATTAGCCGTGCATTATGCTTCACAGAAAAATTTATCTGAGTTTGCAACACGCGGAGTGCTTACACCTGAGCATATCATACGAACAAAAAGAATCCCTATGATTGTAGAGACTACAGATATAGAGGCAGCTCTTGAACTGTTTCGTATAGAATATAGAAATTATTTCAGACAGTTTAGAACAGATGAGATTATGCTCAGCGAAGATCCAAAATATGTAGTTGTTAAAGATTTTGGAGTTGTAAGCTTTGGTAAATCACAAAAAGAAGCCGATGTGATTAATGATATAGTCTCTCATACGATGATGGCGGTTCTGCGTGCTGATAAACTTGGCGGTTATAAGTCTATCAGCCATAAAGACAGCTTTGAGATGGAATACTGGGAACTTGAACAAGCAAAGTTAAAAAAGTAAGAAAAGAGATAGTATGAAATATTTAATGGCATTAGATGCAGGGACTGGAAGTTTTCGCTCTGTTATATTTGACACGCAAGGAAACGAGATAGCTATTGCTCAAGAGGAGTGGACACATCTTGAAGTTGAGGGTGTGCCCAATTCTATGAGTTTTGATTTTGATAAGAACTGGTCTATTGTTTGTAACTGTATTAAAAATTCACTCTCAGAGGCTAATCTAGGCGGTGAAAATATTCTAGCTCTCAGTGCTACAAGTATGCGTGAAGGTATTGTTCTTTATGACGCAAACGGTGAAGAACTTTGGGCTGTGGCAAATGTTGATGCAAGGGCTGAGAAAGAGGTGAAGTTTTTAAAAGAAAATTTTGCAGGGCTTGAAGAAGAGTTTTATGCCTCTTCCGGTCAAACATTCGCACTTGGTGCTTTACCAAGAATACTGTGGCTTAAAAATAATCATCCTGAAATTTATGAGAAAGTAGCCCATATCTCTATGATTGGAGATTGGATATTAGCTCGTCTAAGTGGAGTTATTGCAAGTGATCCTAGTAATGGCGGAACAACTGGAATCTTTTCATTGGAGAATCGTGACTGGGTTTGTGAAATGGCTGCAAAAGTTGGAATCAAAGATGACATTTTTCCACCATGTTATGAAGTTGGAACTATTTTGGGTGATGTAAGTGAGAAAGCTTCATCTCAAACTAATTTATCAACAGAGACTAAAGTTGTAGTCGGTGGTGGAGATGTTCAGTTGGGTTCTGCAGGTTTAGGAATAGTTGAAGATGGACAGGTGGCAATACTAGGCGGTTCATTCTGGCAGCAGATTGTAAATATTTCTTCCTCGGTGAAGCCTCCAAAAGATATGGCGATTCGAGTGAATCCTCATGTGGTTGCAGGACTCTCACAAGCAGAGGGGATTACCTTTTTCAGCGGTTTGGTTATGAGATGGTTTCGCGATGCTTTTTGTGACTTGGAAAAACTTGAAGCTAAAGATTTGGGTATTGACACCTATGCACTCTTAGAAGAAAAAGCTAAGAATGTTCCCGTAGGTTCTTACGGAATCATGCCGATTTTTTCAGATACTATGAAATACGGAAAATGGTACCATGCAGCTCCTAGCTTTTTAAACCTCTCAATAGACCCGGAAATTTGCAATAGAGCTTCTATGTTTAAAGCTTTACAGGAAAATGCGTGTATAGTGTCTGCAATAAATTTAGAAAAAATAAAAGAGTTCACAGGGATTGAAATCGGTGAAGTGGTTTTTGCAGGAGGCGCTTCTAAAGGTGCTCTTTGGTCACAAACACTTGCTGATGTGACTGGATGCACGGTGAAGATTCCAAAAGTGACAGAAGCAACAGCACTTGGCGCTTGTATCTCTGCCGGAGTTGGAGCTGGAGTGTATAGCTCACTTGTCCAAGCGTCTAAAGACTTAGTTGTTTGGGATAAGGTGTATGAGCCAAATATGGACAACTATAAATTATACGGTGAAATAAAAGAAAAATGGCAAGAAGCTTATAAAGTACAATTAAAGTTGGTGGATGATAATATCACAACTTCAATGTGGAAAGCACCAGGATTATAAGGTAAAAAATGGATTTAAAAAGTAAAATTTTAGCAGGTGAACGTATTGATTTTGAAGAGGCAATGAGCCTTTATGAGATGGACTTTTTTGAGTTAGGTGCGTTGGCAAATAGCATTAGAGAAGAGAAGCATGGTAAAAAAACCTACTTCAACATAAACCGTCATATCAATCCGACAAATATTTGTGCAGATGTTTGTAAGTTTTGTGCTTATGCTGCAAATAGAAAAAACCCAAACCCTTATACGATGACTCATGAAGAGATTTTAAAAACTGTGGATGAAACAGTGGCTCGAGGTGTTAAAGAAGTGCATATTGTATCTGCACATAATCCGGATACCGGATTAGATTGGTATTTAGAAATATTTAAAAAGATAAAAACTAAGTATCCTGATTTACACGTAAAAGCTCTCACAGCTGCTGAGGTTGATTTTTTAGCAAGACATTACAACAAATCTTATGGTGAGATCATTGATTTAATGCTTGAAAACGGTGTGGACTCCATGCCTGGCGGCGGTGCTGAGATTTTTGATGAAGAAGTGAGAGACTATATCTGCAAAGGGAAAGTGACATCTGAGCAATGGCTGGATATTCATCAAAAATGGCATGAGCGCGGAAAACAATCCAATGTCACAATGCTTTTTGGTCACGTGGAAAAGCGTGAACACAGAATCGATCATATGATGCGAATCCGTGAGCTTCAAGATAAAACAGGGGGATTTAATGCTTTTATTCCTCTTGTGTATCAGACAGAAAATAATTATCTAAAAATAGAAAATCCAATCACTGCAAATGAAGTTTTAAAAACTATGGCGATTGCTAGAATAGTGCTTGACAACGTGGCCAACTTAAAAGCGTACTGGGTGACTTCAACGGTGAACTTAGCTTTAGTTGCTCAGGAATTCGGTGCGAATGATTTAGATGGAACTATTGAAAAAGAGTCTATTAACTCAGCAGCAGGGGCTAAAAGTGCTCATGGTGTGGACTTGGAAGAATTTGTTGGCTTAATCAAAAACAGCGGTTTTACTCCAGTTGAGAGAGACAGTGTTTATAATGAAGTTAAAACGTGGTGAGTTTTTCTTGGCGATAGCCAAAGCTTTAGTGTTTGATTATTATTTTGGCTCTGCTGAAATAATATGAGTGATGATTATAATATATCGGTTGTTATTCCAACATATAACCGATATGAGTTTTTAAAAAGGGCATTAGCTTCTGTTTATGCTCAGACCTATCTTCCAAAAGAAGTTATAGTCATTGATGACGGTTCCACAGACAACACTGCAAATATTCAAAAAGATTTTCCCACTATAAAATATATCTATCAAGAAAATGCCGGTGTATCCTCTGCTAGAAACACGGGGATAAAAAGTGGCACTTATGAATGGATCGCTTTTTTAGATTCAGATGATACTTGGCATGAAGATAAACTAAGTGAGCAGGTGCTATTTCACCAAAAAAATCCAAATATTTTTATGAGTTATACAGATGAAAAATGGATAAGAGACTCAAAAGAAGTCAAAGTTCCTAAAAAATTCCGCAAGTTTGGAGGAGATATTTTTAATGAATGTTTATCTCATTGTATCATCGCTCCATCAGCAAGTTTGCTTCACCGAAGTTTGTTTGAAAAAGTGGCTTATTTTGATGAAAGTTTAGAAGTCTGTGAGGATTATGACCTGTGGCTTCAAATAGCTGTAAAATATGAAATAGGACTAGTTGATAAAAAGCTTATAACAAAATATGCAGGTCATGTTGATCAACTTAGTTTTAAACATTGGGGAATGGACAGATTTAGAGTTATAGCATTAGAGAAATTGATGGAATCTTCCAAGAAAGAGACAGTGCAGGATATATTAGTCCAAAAATACAGACTACTCTTAAAAGGTGCTATAAAATATGATAAAATGTCAAATATTAAAGAGTATGAAGGGAAAATAAAACTTTATGAATAGCCTGACCAAAGAGACGAGACTAACAATTTTTTATATTTTAATAGCATTTACTTTTTCAGTCCTAATGCGAATGATTTGGATATATCAGTTTCAAGATGTTGAAGCCTTCAAATTTGCCGGTCAGTTTATGATTAA
>JACNLH010000050.1:5657-6877 GCA_014381585.1 Candidatus Sulfurimonas ponti | reverse complement strand
GCATTTTTAAAGGTGGATGGTGAATAATCACTTTACAGTTACAATTCATGATGACAATGGTGTGAAGCAGTATAATCTTCACCGTTTTGTCAAACAAGCACTTCTCTATGCTATTTTATTTTTAGGTACATTGGGAATCATATCTTTAGGAACTATAGTTTATTTGGATTCTCAGGTGGATGCGATTGAGGTGAAAAGACTTCAAGAGCAAAGTGATTTTATTAAACTTCAAGAAAAAAACAAAGAATTAAACAATCATATAGAAGGCACCCAACAAAAACTTAAAGACAAGAAGGTGGAGTTAGATAAAATCTCAGATTCTTTAAGTGAAATTGAGAATATGATGGGTATTTCACCGGTTGAAGAGACCTCTTTGCTCCAAAGAGTAGATTTGGTAAAAATCAACTCTGAAGATATGGCCACTTTATTGCAGTTTATTCCTAGCGGTTCCCCTATCCCTTATGCCGGAATCACAAGTAAATTCGGTTACAGAACACATCCAACACTTAAAAGAAAAGAGTTTCACCGTGGCTCGGATATGAAAGCAAAAATGAAGACAAAAGTCTATGCCACAGCTGATGGGATAGTTGAATATGCCGGGTTTCATAAGAAAAGCGGGTATGGGCGACTTGTTATTTTAAAGCATAATTATGGATTTAAAACTTTATACGGGCATTTAAACAAAGTTGTGATAAAATCAGGCGCATTTGTAAGAAAGGGTGATTTAATTGCTTATACAGGTAACAGCGGAATGAGTAATGGACCGCATTTACATTATGAGGTAAGGTTTATGTCACGACCTGTAAATCCATTTTGGTTTATAAAATGGAACGCACAAAATTATAATGAAATATTTGAAAAGGAAAAGAAAATACCATGGCAATCTTTAATAACAGCGACAACACATATCAAAGTACTAAAACCGACTCGAGCACAACCATCATCACTACCGGATCCTCAATCAAAGGGGAAATGACACTTACCTGTAATCTATATGTAGATGGTGAATTTGAAGGAACTATTAAGTCGAAAAATGAAATCAATGTAGGAAAACATGGCCATCTAAAAGGTGATGTTGTAACACAAAGATTAGTTGTGCAAGGCTATGTTGAAGGTACAATCAATGCTGAAAAAGTTGAGATAAAATCAGCTGGAAGAGTGAGCGGCACTATAGAGTCTGCTGAGCTTATTATTGAGTCAAAAGGTGTGTTTGAAGGAAA
>JACNLH010000050.1:0-4794 GCA_014381585.1 Candidatus Sulfurimonas ponti | reverse complement strand
GTCTCGTAACTTAGATGCTGTTTTAGTTGATGCTTATGGGATTAATGAGCCTCAACTCTCACGTGAGTGTTTTGAACTTGAACTTTTGCCTCAGAGTGATGACTTTAAAGAGTTGGTTGTTGCTGATTTAAACGCTTTACTCAAAATTCACAAAGATAAAAAGATAACGATTATCGCTGCAAATAAGGCAGTTATGAAGCAGGTCGGCTTATTTGACATCTCAAATGTCACAGCTGTGTACGCTTCATATATTTTAAATATTATTTCTAAAGATGAACTTGTAATATCTCTGAACAAACCAGATAAAAAAAGACGAAGAAGAAAGTCTGCCATCCTTTTGGATGATTTGAAAAAAGGTGATTATGTCGTTCATGAGGATTATGGAGTCGGTATATTTGAGAACATCGAGCAGATGGAGATTCTTGGAGGGATTAAAGATTTTATAGTCATCAAATATATCGGCGATGATAAAATTTTACTGCCTGTAGAGAATCTTGATTTTATAGATCGCTACATAGCTTCTGGAGGTTCCACCCCTGTTTTAGACAGACTTGGAAAAGGGAGTTTTGGTAAACTCAAAGAGAAGGTTAAAAAAAGACTTTTTGAGATTGCAGGGGCTATTTTAAACACAGCTGCAGCAAGAGCCTTAATCAAAGCACCAAAAATATCGGTGGATAAAAAAGATTTAAAAGAGTTCCAAGCCTTAAGCGGGTTTGAGTATACAGAGGATCAAACACAATCCATAAATGAGATTTTAGAGCAGACTTCTTCTGGGCATATTATGGATAGGCTTTTAAGCGGAGATGTTGGATTTGGTAAGACAGAGGTGGCAATGAATGCTATTTTTGCTTGTTTTAAATCTGGATATCAAACAGCTTTAATTGTCCCCACCACACTTCTCTCATCACAACACTATCACTCTTTAGCAGAGAGATTTGATGATTTGGGAATCAGAGTTGCAAAGTTGGATAGGTTTGTACCCACAAAAGATAAAAAGAACATTATAAAAGCATTGGCAATCGGTGAACTTGATGCTGTAGTCGGGACACATTCTCTTTTTGGATTGGAGTTTAAAAAACTTGGAATGGTCATCATAGATGAAGAGCATAAGTTCGGGGTGAAGCAAAAAGAAAAAATCAAAGAGTTATACCACAATGTGCACATGCTCAGTATGAGTGCCACACCGATCCCACGTTCATTAAACCAAGCGCTTAGTTCGATTAAAACCATGTCACAGCTTTTAACTCCGCCAAGTGAACGTCAAGGTGTGAGAACTTTTGTAAAAGAGTATGAGGAAAAACTTGTTAAAGAGGTCATTTTAAGAGAACTTCGTCGTGGCGGTCAAGTTTTTTATGTACATAATTCCATAGATCACATGCCTATAAAACTCGGTGAGCTTAAAGCTCTTTTACCAAATCTTCGTGTGGTGATGCTTCACTCAAAAATTTCAGCCTTAAAGACAGAAAAAGAGTTGCTTAAATTTGAAGCCGGTGAATATGATTTGATGATAGCAACTTCGATTATCGAATCAGGTATTCATATGCCTAAGGTGAATACTATCTTAGTGGATGGTGCAGACAGGTTCGGTATGGCGGATCTTCACCAACTTCGCGGCCGTGTGGGCCGTGGTCATGTTGAAGGCTTTGCGTACTTTATAGTTCAAAATAAAGAAACGCTCACTGATGAAGCAAAGAAAAGACTTTTAGCGCTTGAATCAAATTCCTTTTTAGGTTCCGGTTCTGTGCTTGCGCATCATGATTTAGAGATACGCGGCGGCGGTAACTTAGTGGGCGATGCACAAAGCGGTCATATAAAAAACATAGGCTATTCTCTTTATCTTAGAATGTTGGAAGATGCAATAAAAGAGTTGAGCAACACCAAAGAAAGCAAGAAGGTGAAAGTGGATATCAAACTCACAATCTCTGCGTATATTTCTGATGAAGTGGTTTGTGAAGATAGATTGCGACTTGATATTTACAGACGCCTCTCTCAATGTGAAGAGGTTGTTGAGATTTATGAGATCGAAGAAGAACTCACCGACAGGTTTGGTGAATTAGACACTCCCACAAAACAATTTATAGAGTTGATGGTTATAAAGTTGCTTGCATTGGAAAAAGATATTAAAACAATTATGAATTACGGACAAAATATAACTTTCACATACTTTAATGACTCTAAAGAGAGTGTGAAATCAGATTCTAAAGACGATGATGACATTATCAAAGCAACTCTTTTTTATCTACGAAATAATAAACGGAAGGTTTTATGATGGCAGATCATATATTTCTCGCCAAAGGCGAAGCTTTAGTGATAGGAATTTTTTGCGGACTTGTTCGCAAAAAAAGAGATAGTATATGAGAATAGCTTTTATCGGTGATATTGTCGGTCGTCCCGGTCGGGAGATGCTAAAAACATATTTATCAAAAATCAGAGAAGAGTATAAGATAGATTTTGTAATCGCAAACTATGAAAACGCTTCTCATGGTTTTGGCTTGACTCTTAAAAATGCAAATGAGCTTATCTCTTATGGCGTTGATGTTATGAGTGGGGGAAATCATACTTGGGATAAAAAAGATATTATCCCTTTGTTTGATACGCACGAACTTTTACGTCCGCATAATTATCCTGAGGGTGTTCCCGGAACCGGCTGTAAAACTTATGAGCTTGGTGGTGAAAAACTTGCTATTTTAAACCTTATGGGACATTACGCTATGCCGATGAGTGACAATGCTTTTCGTTGTGCGCAAGCTACGGTGAAGAGTTTGCATGATGATGAGGTTAAAAATATTTTTATAGATTTTCATGCAGAAGCAACAAGTGAAAAACGTGCAATGATGATGTTGCTTCAAGGTGAAGTGAGCGGGATAATCGGCACACATACACATGTGAGTACGGATGATTTTCAGATTGCACAAGGGACAGCATACCTTAGTGATATAGGTTTAACCGGTTGTCGGGATAATGTCATAGGGATGGATGAGAAGGTTCCCCTAAAGCAATTTTTAACAGGAATGAAAGGTCATTTTGATATTCCAAAAAAATGTAAAAAGATACTTCAAATAGCTATTATGGATATAAGTGAAGGAAAATGTTCCAAAGCTTTTAAATTAAAAGTGTTTGATAATGGAACTCTTATAAAAACAGATGCATGGATGGAAGAGTGAAATTTATTTATGCAGTTAAGCGATAGTAGTTATCGTTAGAGATATAAGTGTTGACCATAGTATGTTTCATAGCTGAATCTTTTGCTTCATATGCTTCTTGGGGTAAGTTTGTATCCATTTTTGGAGTTTGGTTTATAGTGATGGATTGTTTAGGAAACAAAGAATACATTTTATTACTTGCTTCATAGGCATTTCTAGCACTTGATAAAGAGTTGTGGGATGCAAAGGTATTCAGAGTTTCTTTTGTGGCTTTTGCTTCTTTGTTGTCTGGATTTTTTAATTGCTCTTTTTGAAATTCCAACTCTTGTTTGTTGTGGTGCGTCTGACTTCTGGAGATGTAGTCAATAGGAATTGAAGAACTTGCAAAACCGGATGCCGGTGTAGATGTCTGTGCCAGTTTAGAACTAAAGTCTTGTGAAGCACTGCCGGATTTTTCAAGTTTCTGTTTGGATTCTTTAGAAGAGAAATCAGATTGAATATAAGTGCTATATGATGATACAAACAAGTGAGCTCCTCATAATTATTTCACTTAAATAGGCGTAAAAATCCACTACTATTATAAAGATTAACAACTTAATAAAAACTAAAACTCACTAAAAACTCATGTTTTTACTCTATAATTATAAATAATATTTAGAGCCACTCTGAATTTCAAAGGTTTAAAAGTGTTTTGGAAAATTTTCTTTTTACTCTTATCCACCACTTTCTTGTATGCAGATAAGCAAGAAGTGCAAAAGCTTACACTCCAGCTTCAGTGGAAGCATCAGTTTGAGTTTGCCGGTTTTTACATGGCAAAAGAAAAAGGTTTTTATAAAGATGTCGGACTTGATGTGGAATTCTTGGAGTTTAATGAAAGTACAAATATTGTAGAAAGCGTTTTAAGTGAAAAAGCAGATTATGGGCTTGGATATTCATCTATTATTGCAGATTATTTAAATGAAAAGCCTATTGTATTCATTGCAAATATCTTTAAGCAATCTCCTTTAGTTTTAGTGACCCAAAAACATATCAAATCACTCACTCAGCTTAAAGGTGCAAAGGTTGAAGGTTTAGCCAATAATATAGATAACATCACCTTGTATACCATGCTTGATAAGTTTGATATTCATGAAGCGGATATACAGACTGTAAAACCATCTTTTAGTATTGATAATTTTGTCAATCAAAAAGTGGATGCTATGAGTGCATTTACAACAAACGAATTGTTTCTTTTAGATGAAGCGAGGGTCCAATATAATATATTCGACCCCGTGACTTATGGAGCAAAATATTATGATGTGAATTTATTCACATCTACAAATGAAGTGACGAAACATCCTCAAAGGGTGCGAAACTTTAAGATGGCATCACTTGAAGGTTGGAAGTACGCATTATCACACCAGGATGAAACAATTGATGTGATACTCAAAAAGTATAATACACAATATAAATCCAAAGAAGCTTTAATGTTTGAAGCCAAACAGATACAGCATATAATACTTCCAGAAGTTCATGAACTTGGAAGCATTGATCTCACTAGAGTTGAGATGATAGGGGATAGCTTTATTCAATCGGGCTTTATTCAAAATAAAAAGATGTCAAGTTTCACCACGTTGTACCATTTCAAAAGCAATATCTTGAAACACCTCTG
>JACNLH010000096.1 GCA_014381585.1 Candidatus Sulfurimonas ponti | reverse complement strand
AAATATCTCTATAGCCCTTGCTAAATCCTCTTTTGTGTCAATTCCAAAACCGGTTGAAGAGACTTTTAGCATAGTGATTTTCTTTTGATGGTAGATCGCCCGGAGTTGTTCCAGTTTTTCTATATCTTCTATAGGGGCGTCTTTGAGTTGGCAAAATTCATTTAAACTTTTTTTAGAAAATCCGTAAATCCCAATATGGCCAAAGTATTTTGCACCTCCGCCTGCATTATGAGGTATTTTTGCACGGGAGAAATATATAGCATTGTCATCACTGTCTAGGACAACTTTTACAAGGTTTGGATCTTCTGCCGCTTCTGCATTGATAGCGTTATAGCAACTTCCCATGATATAAGGTTCATTTTCTTCTTGAAGCTCTCTTAATTTTTTCATCAATGAGTTCACCACTTCTGCTTCTATAAAAGGTTCATCTGCCTGCACATTGATGATAAGTTCATCATCAGTTAGGTTTAAAATATTTGCACACTCGTTTATACGGTCTGTTCCGCTTTTATGTGTGGTGGATGTGAGCATAGCTTCAATCCCATACTCTTTACATGTTTTGATAATAAGCTCATCATCAGCTGCAACAACAACTCTGTCTAAATGCTCTACGGCTTTTGCAGTTCTCACCACCATAGGCAGACCGCCGATATCGGCTAAAACTTTTTGAGGAAAACGTGTAGAGGCTAAGCGTGCAGGTATAATTATCATGGTAAATGCCTTTTTTATGAGCTTTGAGATATAATACAAATATTATATCCAAACAAATCCAGGAAGTTCTAAATAAATGATATTGTATCAACCAGAAGCAGGGTATTGTTACAACAGTGATTCAATGTTTTTGTATGACTTCATTTCTTCATTTAATCCAAAGGGTGAAGTCTTAGACGTTGGTGCAGGATGTGGTGTTGTTGGACTGTTAGTTGCAAGAGATAATCCAAAAGTAAAACTAGAAGCTGTAGAAAAGCAAGATATATTTGTAGAATATGCTCAGCATAATGCACGAGTGAATAAGATAGAATATACGCTTCACCAATGTGATTTTTTGGAGTTTTCTCAAGAAAAAAAATATGACTACATTATCTCCAACCCGCCTTTTTATCCAGAGGGTGTCACTAAGAGTGAGAATGAAATGTTATTTAATGCACGCTATAATATCAACTTACCGTTGAGAGACTTTTTTAAAAAAGTCTCAAGACTGTTAAAGCCGCATTCACATTTTATATTTTGCTATGATGCAAGTCAGTTTGGCGAGATATGTGCTGAACTTGAGAATGTTAAAATGAAGATTGTGGATGTCCAGTTTGTGCATCCAAAAATCGATAGAATGGCATCTCTTGTAATGGTTCATGCTAGAAATGGATCAAAGTCACGTATGAAAATATGGGAGCCTTTTATCAGTTTTGATGAAGATGGGTTTTCTTTAAAAGCAAAAAATATTTATGATAAAGCGAGTACACAGAGTATAAAATGTCAACTTTAATGAAAGAAGACGGTTTTGATTATGTTTTTAATCCATCTGCGTGCGAAGAGTGTGCTGGAAGATGCTGCACCGGTGAAAGCGGTTATATATATGTTTCAAAAGCAGAGATAGAAGCAATAGCAAAACTCTTAGAACTTGATGTGAAAGAGTTTATGCGAGAGTATCTTTTTAAAAAGATGTACAAATATTCTATAAAAGAAAGAAAAAATGGGGATTCGTATGAATGTGTCTTTTACGACGCCGCTACAAATGGCTGCAGCATATATGATGCAAGACCTTTACAATGTAAAACTTTTCCTTTTTGGGACTATTATAAAACGAGGGTGGATGAGTTGAAACTTGAATGTCCAGGAATTTTAGATAAAGAAGATGAAAGTGTATAAATATAAAATAGTGTTTTTTATTTTAGTGATAAACTTCTTGTTTACAGGCTGCATTACAAGTCAATCACAAGAACCTTTATCCTCCTTATCCTCCTTGGCGAAAAAAAATCAAAAAGTGTTTGAAGAGGAAGATACATTAATCATGTTTGCCTTGCGGACTGAAGAACTTGGAGATCTAAAAAGCTCTTGTGAAATCTTTGATACACTGTATGAAAAATCAAAGAAAAAAGAGTACTTATACCGTTCATTGCAAAACTATTTATATTTAAAAGAAAATCAGATAGTCATTGACAGAGTGGACCATGTCAGCAATGAAAAAAATGATGACTTTATCTTAAGCAGATTGAAAATAGTGGCTTTAATTCAGATGGGTAGATTTGAAGAAGCAGAAGTTTTAGCTCTTGCTCTAGTCGAAAAAAGTAAGTTGGAAAGTGACTATATGTTGGTTAGTGATATATATATGGCAAAAGAAGAGTTTGATCTTGCTGTAAAATATCTTGAAAGTGCATATCTGCAAGATTATAGTGAAAAAATTCTTGATAGAATATCTATTATACTTTATGTGAATTTAAACAGAAAAAAAGATGCGATAGCACATCTTGAAACACATACGAGAGTGCATGGCTGTTCTGTTATTATATGTAAAAGACTTATAGCGATTTATAGCAATGAAGATAATGTGGAAGGGCTCCTCTCTACATATCTCAGATATTACAACCTCGATAAAAGTCCAGAAATTGCGAAACATATTGTGCAACTCTACGGATACAAACAAGACTATAATCAGTTGATGCTGTTTTTACAAAGTTCTCAGAGTGATGATAAAACACTTTTACAATTGTATTTAAGCACAAAAAATTATCTAAAAGCTTTTCCTTTGGCGTTTAAGCTTTATGAAGAAACAGGTGAAGTGAAGTATCTCGGTGAAAGCATTATTTATGAATACGAAAGTGCAATTAACAAAAACGATAAGATGTTTTTAAAAAAAATAGCAAAAAAATTTGAAGACTTGATAGATAAAGAGAAGAACAGTCTTTATCTGAACTATTATGGTTATATCTTAATAGACCATGATATAAATGTAAAAAAAGGTTTGAAATATATCAAACTTGCTTTAGAACTTGAACCAGACTCATCTTACTATCTTGACTCACTTGCTTGGGGATATTATAAGCTTGGAGAATGTGAAAAATCTCTGAAAGTGATTCTTAGAGCAATGGATTTAGAAGGTGGCAGAGACCCTGAGGTTTTAAGGCACTATGAGATGATTAAAAAATGTAAAGGTGAAAAATAGACAATGATTTTAGATGAGATTATAAAAAGAACAAAAGAAGACTTGGTGAAAAGAGAAGCAGAGTTCTCTCTTGATTGGCTGGGGCGTTCACTTGCATTCAATGCAAGAGCTCCAAGAGATGTCATCCCTTATTTAAAGGCGACAGAAGAGGACCCTTACAGAATTATTTCTGAAGTGAAAAAAGCTTCACCGTCTAAGGGTGTGATTCGAGAAGATTTCGATCCTTTAGCAATCGCTCAGGCTTATGAAAGAGGAGGGGCCAGTGCTATTTCTGTCCTTACTGAACCTCATTATTTTCAAGGTTCACTTGATTATCTTGGAGGAATCCGTAGATATGTTGGAATTCCTCTTTTGAGAAAAGATTTCATAGTTTCAAAGTACCAAATTTTAGAAGCCACTGTGCATGGTGCAGATTTTATTCTTCTTATTGCGGCGGCTTTAAGTAAAAAAGAGTTAAAAGAATTATTGGCATACACAAGACATTTGGGGATGGAAGCTCTTGTTGAGGTTCATGATAAAACAGATTTAACTAAAGCTATTTATGCCGGCAGTGATATTATCGGGATCAATCATAGAAACCTTCAAACATTTGAGATGAATATGAACCTATCCTATGAGTTGATTCCCCTGATTCCAAACGGTAAGATTATTGTTGCTGAGAGTGGGATTTATGAACATGGTCAGTTGGAAGATTTATCTAAGGCTGGAGTGGATGCATTTCTTGTTGGTGAATCATTGATGAGAACTGATGATGAGGAAGCTGCTCTTAAAAAGTTAAAATTCGGTTAGTGCTCTTAGCTTGAGCATAGATTTCATCTCTATGAAATATTTCGCTTTGCGAAATTAGATAAATAAATACGTTACCTTGTTTCTTTTTTCCTAAGCCTTGCAAACTCAGCAGTGCTGAGTTGAAACCCTTAGGAGAGCTTTTTGCGTACTTTTTTGCGGAGAAAAAAGTATGAGAGTTGCGTAAAAAAGAAAATACCTTTAAAAAAGTTTATAATAACTTTTTAACCATTTCATTGATACGTTTCCCATCAGCTTTACCAGCTAACTCTTTAGAAGCCATACCCATAACTTTACCCATATCTTTCATGCTTGTTGCACTAACTTTAGAGATGATTTCACTAATAGCAGTACTTAGCTCTTCATCACTCATCTGGACCGGTAAATAAGGCATATAAAAAGATATCTCATCAAGTTCAATTTGTGCTAATTCATCACGACCAGCTTCTTTATATTGAGTAATAGAATCATTTCTGCTTTTGACTTGTTTTTGAATGATTTTAATGACATCATCATCACTCAGCTCTTTTCTTTCGTCAACTTCTATTTGTTTAAAGGCAGATGTTAAAAGACGAAGCGCATCTCTTTTTTTTGTTTCTTTTGCTTTCATAGCATTTTTTACATCTAAGTTTATTATTTCTCTTAATGTCATACGTACAGCCTTTATAATGGAACTAAATTTGCTAGAATTATAACTAAACATATCCTACATTCAAAGAGATGGCAATGACAAGAAAGATAATTACAACGATAACACTAATTTATGCTATACTTTTTTTAAGTGGATGTACAGCAGGGTTAACTGATCCTGAGATAGATTTTGAGCCTCCTGCATATGTTGAACAGATGCCAGCTAAAGAGGATAAACAAGACTATACATCAACGGGAAGTATTTTTGGACAAGGTGAAAATCCTTTGTTTTCAGATCATAAGGCAATGCATGTTCATGATATTGTCACGGTAATAATATCTGAAAACGCACAAAGTTCGAATACAGCCGCTAAACAGTTAAGTGAAGATGATACGATGACTTTAGGTGGTGGAACATTTACAGCTACTGGAAGTAATGGTGCTGTGAGTGCAGCTGCAAATAGGCTAAATGGTTTAACTAACATAGGTTTTGGTTCTACATCTACTAGTGCATTTAAAGGTGCTGGAAGTGCTACAAAAGATGCTTCTTTTACTACTACAGTGTCTGCGAGAATTGTAAAAGTTTTAAGTAATGGAAACTATTTTATATCGGGTAAAAGAGAAATTTTAATTGATAATCAAAAACAGATTATTCAATTAAGCGGTGTTATCCGCCCTTATGATATAGATCAAGATAACAATATTAACTCAGCACAGATGAGTGAAGCAAAAATTTTGTATAAAACACAAGGGGATGTTGACGGTGCTACGCAACAAGGTTGGGGAACAAAAATTGTTAAAGCTGTTTGGCCGTTCTAGTCTTATACTAGGGCTTAGTGGACTTGTGTGTATACTATCTGCAAGTTCTTTTGCAGATTTTCGCAAAAATCAATCAACAGCATTTCAAAATTATAAAGAAGAAAGTGATCGGACTTTCAGTGAGTACTTAAAATCAGATTGGGAAGCTTACTTCTTAAAAAAACCTGTCTCAGTATACAAAGAACCAAAGCCGCGAGAACTGTATCCTGCAAAAAATATAATTCTCAGAGATCAAGGTCCCCGGGTTGACATTCAAATCAAAAAACAAGTGCCTGAAGTTAAAGAAGCACTCGACACTCCAAAAATTATTGTAGATAAAAAAGATATAAATTTTGATTTTTACGGAACTCCAATAGCTTTAAACATTCCACAAGGGATGGATAAGGCAAGGTTTTATCCGCAAACAAAAGAGGGTGTTGGCAATTATTTTAAGACGGTTGCTTTGAGTCCATACGAGTATCTATTAACAAGTATAAAAAATATTTCTGATGAGTTGAATCTTAACGACTGGGGAAAATATATGCTTATCAAAAAGTTAAGCGAAAGTATTTTCACAAATGAGGATGAATCACGATTATTGTCATGGTTTTTATTCAATAAACTTGGTTATTCAGTCAGAGTGGGTTTAACAAACTCTCATGTTGTGGTTATGCACTATAGTGAAAAAACTATTTATTCCACACCCAATTATAAAATAGGAGCTAAGAAGTTTTATGTGCTTTCTGATTATACAAAGCAGAGTGCCGGAAAAGTTTTCACATATAAACAAAATTATCCCCAAGCTGATAAAGCTTTAGATTTAGCAATGGGGACACTCCCTAGGTTTGCGGATAAAAAAATAGAAAAAACACTTAATTTTAGTCAATATGGAAAAAAGTACACTATCAAATATAACTATAATAAAAATTTAATAGACTTCATGTCCACATATCCTCAAGCTGATTATGAAACATTTTTTAATGCACCGCTCGATGCATCATCTTATCAAGATATAGCAATAGAGCTAAAAAAATATATAAATACAAAGCAGGCAAGTGCGGCACTTAACTTTGTTTTGAATTTTGTGCAAAATGCTTTTAAGTATGAGCTTGACTCGCACCAGTTTGGCAGAGAAAAGATTATGTTTGCAGAAGAGACTCTCTTTTATGACAAGTCAGATTGTGAAGATAGAGCAGTGTTGTTTTCTAATCTTGTAAAAGAGTTATTTCAGATTGCTGTTGTCGGAGTGAAGTATAAAGATCATATGGCAACCGCATTGTATATACCTATTCAAGGCGATAGCGTTAAAGTGCATTCTAAAAAGTTCATCATAGCCGATCCAACGTATAAGAATGCTTCTATCGGACAAAGTATGCCTAAATATAAAAAAATAAAACCAGAGAGCTTTATAGTTTTAAAGCCATAAGAGGATAATAAATGAAACCTTTGTTCAATTGTGCAGCTTTTAAAGCTCTCCTGAGAGAAAAGGCGAAAATCAATCTTCTTTTACTTGATATTGACAGTTTTAGTAATATTAATG
>JACNLH010000098.1 GCA_014381585.1 Candidatus Sulfurimonas ponti | reverse complement strand
CACCACTACTGATAACAATGGAAAAACAGAAACAGGTAAGAAAAAAATTAAATAATCTTACTCAAAAAGTAAGAGAACTGCCAGACTTACATATATAGTCAATAAAAACGTAATCGACGTTAAAACAAACCAAAGCAATCACAGGCTTTGGTTTCCTTCTGCAATAAAGTAAAAATAAAACATAATTTAATAGACACATCATCGAACAACAGATATACTTTGATAAAATATTTATAGTGACGCAAGGGTGATGTATCAGTGAAAAAAGATTGGAACAAATTTTTAGCAGCTATATTTTTTATTCTCTGCGGAGTTGTTTTAATAATTGGCACGCAGTATAAAACAAGTAAATCAAATGCTTACAAACATAATCAGTATAACAAACTTGCAAGTTCTTTATCTAACAAATTCAAGACACTTATTGAAGAGAAAAAAAATGCAACCTTAACTATAGGTCTATCTCTTGCTCAAAATACAGCTTTTCAGGCGATGCTTGAGAATCAAAAAAAACTACAGGCAACACTGTCAAATTTTTCAACTCAATTACGGGCAGAAACAGATTTTAAAAATGTTTGGATCCAGCTTGTGGATAAAAACGGGACGGTTCTCTCAAGAAGTTGGACTGAAAAGTATGGTGATAAGATTTATGATGAAAAAAATCTTAAAAGCATTAAGAAGATCCATACTTCTTTACATGTTGATAAGTATGATCTTTCCTTTAACGCAAGTGTGCCAATATTTGATACAAACGGTGTATATATAGGGGCTTTGCAAACCATCACCCACTTTAATTCTATTGCTAAAAAGATTGAAGGTGAAGGTTTTGAGCCTTTAATACTCGTGGATAAGAAGTACGCAAAACAATTAGAGCATCCATTTACAGATTATTTCATACAAGAGTATTATATAGCCAATAAAGACATTTCTAAAGAGCTGTTTCTTTATCTTAAAAGTTTAAATATTGAAAAAGAGATTGACTATAAAACAAATTACAGCATTGATGCAGATAGAAAATATTTTAAGGTCTATTCGACTATATTTGATGAAAAAAACAGACCGATGGTGTATACAATAATGTATAAAAAAGTGAAGTATATTGAAACAGATTATATACAAAACACCAATTTTATTGTAAATATATTTATGATTTTCAGTATCGTCATTCTTGCTTTTGTCTTTATACTGTTAGTGGAAAAGCATTCTGACACAGATCACAATAAGAAAATACTTAAGTACCTTATGCTATTTAGTGTTATTTATATAATCATAGCATTTATTTATTATCTTTTATTGACATGGTATCAGAGTAATGAAAAAAACAATTACTTAAGAGCTTATAACAACAATATTGAAAAAGATTATCATATCATAAGAAAAAAGTTTCAGGCTGTTGCTGAGACTATGTTTGAAACAACTTTAAAAGATCCTCGGGTCTTAGAACTGGTGCGGCAGGCATACACCTTAGAAAAGAAGGATACTGCCAGAGAAAAACTATATCTTTTACTTCAAGAGAGATATGAATTTTACAAACAATACGACTTACGTCAACTCCATTTTCATTTAAAAGATAATGAAAGTTTTTTAAGGTTTCATAGACCAAAAAAATATGGCGATAATCTGACTGGGATACGTGAAACTGTAGAGTGGGTGAACACGCATCATGCACCGATATCTGGTTTTGAAGAAGGACGTATATATAATGGGTTTAGATATGTCTTTCCTATGACCCACTTTAATGAATCAGGTATGAAAGAGCATTTAGGAAGTGTGGAAGTTTCTTTTAGCGCACATGCGATAGCACATGAATTTGCATATTCAGATGATGCGGCTGTTGGGTTTGTAATACATAAAGATGTTGTTGAGACTAAAGTGTTTCATAGTGAAAAATCTAATTATGATGAGAGTGAATTGAGTGATTTTTATTATGAGACAGTGATTAAGAAACAGTTCGAATATGATTTTAGACATTTTAAAATAGAAGAAATCCCGCGAGCTGATTTAGAGTTTATAAATAGAAAAATTCTAGAGGGTGAAGTGTTCTCCTTGGCAGCTAAAGATAACAATACACTTTTCACATTTTTCCCCATTAAAAACCCCATCACGAAGAACACAGTGGCAAGTATTATCATACAGGCGAAGAATCAGATTCTAAAAAAACAAAATGATTTTTTTCTTTTACTCTTAAGTATTGGAATTATCTTAATTTTCTTGATAATAATATTTATTTTCAGGGAGTACACATTAAAATTAAAGTTCTTTGATTTATCGATAAAAACACAACATATTTTAGATGCACAAAGTTCTATTGTCATTATCACAAATGGGAAAAAAATATTTGATGTGAATAAAAAGTTTTTAGAATTTTTCGGCTATGCGACATTAGAAGAATTTAAAAAAGAGTATGATTGTATTTGTGAGCATTTTGTAGAAGATGAAAGTTATTTTCATCTTGGAAAAGTTCCAGAAAATACAACATGGGTGGACTTCTCAGAAACTATTTTAGCTAAAGACAGAGTGGTGCTTATTAGAGATAAGGATGCAAAAGAGCATAGTTTAGGAATAAGTGTGAGTCACTATAAACATGAATATTATCTTGTTACATTCACGGATGTCAGTGGAACTATGCAGGAGCAGTTCAGATTAGAGAAAAAGCTTATTCAAGATCTATTGACGGGTGCATATAATCGAGAGTTTTTTGAGAATAACGTAGAGAGCATTATACAAGAAGGTACGAAAAGAGGTCTGTTTGTAGGCTTGATATTTTTTGATATAGATCATTTTAAAGCTGTGAATGACTTACATGGACATAATGTCGGGGATTACATTTTAAAGGAATTGTCACACAAAATTTTAAGTTCCATTCGTTCGAATGATTATCTTATCCGATGGGGCGGTGAAGAATTTATTATACTCAGTGAAACGAAGTCTTTAGAAGAGTTGACACGTATGGCAGAGCATTTACGTTCTATGATATCGCATTATCAATTTGATGAAGTGGAAAAAGTCACCTGCAGCTTTGGCGTCACACTGCACATTGGGACGGAGAACATAAGGGATACGATTGAGCGGGTGGATGGTGCGATGTACACCTCCAAACATAGCGGTCGAAATAGAGTCACTGCAGTATAAATCAGAGATAATTCAATATATCCACAGCAATAAAAATAATTCCTAAAAATAAAAAAGATGATACAAACACTAAAGCAGTGACGAGCTTTGGTTTACAGTCATATAGGGAGGCCAGATTCACATTTGCAACTGCAAGCGGCATCATCAACTCTATAAATATAATCCCTTTTAGCATCTTCTCAAGCTCTATATTTATTAATACAATAAACGCAATTGCAGGAAGAATGAGAAACTTAAATGTTAAAACCCATAGAACTAAAGTTTTACTGATTTCTTTAATCTTAGTCCCATAAAGATAAATCCCAAATAAAAATAACTGCATAGTCATTGAAGCATAGGCTCCCATCATCAGCATATTTAAAATAGCACCGTCTGGGGCATATCCGTGATAACCCAATGCAATAGCAATAATCGCTGCCCAAAGCACAGGTATTTTTAAAATATTTTTTAGAGATGTTTTTGTATCAAAACTGCCACGTGAATAGTAAAAAACACCGATAGTGTAGACAACAAAGACATTCACAAGATTTATAACAGTGGTGTAAGGAATGGAATCTTCACCAAATATAGCGATATTTATCGGTATGCCAAGGTTCCCGGTGTTTCCTATGATTGCAGCCACAGTTGCGATAGAATATTCTTTTTTATCTTCAAAGAGAAATTTTGCGAGCAATGCAGAAGCTATCACAATTATGATGACAATGAAAAGATAAATAGAAGGGGCAAACAAAAGTGAAATGTCTATGGGCTTGATTAAAAGACCCCAGAAAGTGAGAAAAACCTGTAGAAAGTAGACGTTAATCAAGGTTATAGTTTTATCATCCACTTGTTCTTTAAAACTCATTTTTGCAAGAAAGCCTAGAAAAATGAAAATATAAATGCTTAGTATAGAAAAAATTATTGAACTCATAAAACAATTATATTCACACTTCAATAAGAGAGAACTTTTTTATGATACAATCCTATTAAATGGAGTTGCATGAAAAAGTTTTTTATATATTTTAGTCTGGTTTTAGCTGTTTCGGCGTCAACTATTTCACTGTATATATTTTTCCCAAGTAAGTTTGAAACTTTTGATAACAAGCTTCGGGATATGCTTTTTATAAATAGAGGGCCCATTAAGACAACAGGCAATGTCATTGTTATTGATATTGATGAAAAATCATTAGCACAGATAGGACAGTTTCCTTGGAGCAGGGATGACCTTGGCACGCTTGTGGTGAATCTTACGAATGCCGGTGTTCTTGCAATGGGTTTTGATATTATGTTCCCTGAAGCTGACAATACGAGTCCAAAAAAGATTATAAATGATTTGGGCATTGCTGATCTGGTCCCTGATGATAAAGAGATAGATTTTGATGAACAATTTGCATCAGTGGTCTCACAAACCCCCACAATACTGGGCTACACATTTGATTTTAATAACAATAGCCAGTATAAGGGATTGGAAGCTCCGAATATTCCGGCTATTTTTTTTGAAAAAGGGAAAAAACAAGCAACTTTAAATCATCTGCTAACCCCTACGGGTGTGATTAAAAATATCCCTATTATCCAAGATAACTCTTACTCAAGCGGGTTTTTCAATGCAACCCCTGATAGCGATGGAGTGATTAGGAGTGTCCCCCTAGCTGCAAGTTATGATATGGGGGTGTACCCATCATTGGCACTTGAATTGGTCCGTGCAATCAAAGGGGTGAATAAGGTGAGCGTGCAATACGATGAGCTGGGTGTGAGAAATATTCAACTCGGCGATTTACTTATTCCAACAGATAAATACGGGCGTATAGCAGTGAACTTCAGAGGGCCTGGCTTCACCTTTAAATATATCTCTGCAAGTGATATCATCAGAGGAAACTTCAAGCCTGATGATGTTAAAGATAAGATAGCGCTCATTGGAACTTCAGCGACAGGCTTACTTGATTTAAGAAATATTCCTTTTGACACACTGTATCCAGGAGTGGAGGTCCATGCAAATGTTATAGACAATATTTTACATGAAGATTTTTTATCGACTCCGGCTGAAGCTATCTTGTATAATATGATTTTCACTTTTGTAATGTCTTTTATGGTTGTTATGGGAGTAGGCTACAGCGGAGCTGTTTTATTGCCTTTTATAATCACTGCACTTGCATTGGGCTTTGTGTCTTTTATCAACTATATGCTTTTTACAAATGGGATGATATTAAGTTTATTTTATCCATTCCTTGCACTTATAAACGGGGCGCTTGCAGCCGTTATTATAAATTATTTTTTAGAGACTAGACAGAAAAATTTCATTAAAGGTAAATTTGCTTCAAAAGTTTCACCGCAGGTTATGGAAGATATTATCAAAAACGCCGCAGAGGGTAAGGATGCTTTTATAGCAAAAGAGCATGAAATCACGGTTACTTTCTCTGACGTTAGAAATTTCACAAACATCTCTGAAGCTGCAGGAAGTGCGCAGGTGCTTATTCAGTTTCTAAATGAATATATGGATGAGATGACACAGATTATTATGAAGTATGAAGGAACTGTGGATAAGTTCATAGGTGATGCTATTATGTCGTACTGGAATGCTCCGGCGATAGTGGAGAATCATGTTGAAAAAGCAGTGGATGCCACTTTAGACCAGATACATGCAGTTGCACCTTTAAACATCAAAGTTAAAAAAGATGAACGCTTCAAAGCGATTTGTGACATGGCAGCTAAAAATGGAGTGGAACCGCTTGAAATTGGAATAGGAATCAACACCGGTATAGCAACTATTGGAGAGATGGGAAGCAGCGGTAGAAGCGATTATACTGCGATTGGTGATCCCATCAACCTTGGTGCCCGTCTTGAGGCTTTATGTAAATATTATAATTCCATGTGCAATATATCAAACTATGTCAAAGAAAGAATTCCAAACGAGAAGTATATTTTTAGATTCTTAGATCTTGTGACAGTGAAAGGGCAATCTGTTCCTGTTGAGATATGGCAGATAGTTGACTATGCTGAGTTAGCAAGTGTGTGGGAAGATAAGCCCTTATATGATGTGTCCAAAGAAGAACTTTTAAAAGAAATTGATTATTATCATGAAGGTGTCGAAGCATATAAAAGCGCAAAATTTGAAGATGCTCTTAAAATATTTCAAGATATACAGACTTGGCCGAATAAAACAAATAAAAATGTTTATCAGATGTATATTGATAGATGTGAGCACTATAGAGAAGAACCGCCAAGCGATTTTAACGGAGTCTTTGTACACAAAACTAAAGGATGAAAATTTATGCAAACAATAGAAAATATAAATAAGACAATAAAGGAAAATATAGCGGTGATGGTCTATTTTTCAGCACCGACTTGTAATGTGTGCCATGCGCTCAAACCAAAACTGCTTGAGGCCTTGGATGAAAACTTTAAAGAGTTTAAAGTTGAGAGTGTGGATATATCAGTTGATGAAGATATTGCGCCTCACTTTGGAGTTTTTGCGATTCCAACTGTTCTGATATTTCTTGATTCAAAAGAATTTTTAAGAAAATCACGCCATATGAGTGTTGGTGAAGTGATCGCTGAAATAAAAAGACCTTATGAGATAATGACTTCATAAAGCTTATTGGAGTACAATGAGTAAAAGCTTAAAGGATTTATATGAGTAAACAACATCTTAAAAAAATAGAAAAAATATTTGAACATCCAGTGGCCACGAACTTAGATACACATAAGCTTATGTCTGCATTGGAGCACTTCGGTTTAAGGGTGGAGCACAGTAAGACAAATAAAATTAAAATCTTTCATGAGCATAAAGAGGTTGTTCTGGGGTTTCATCATTCAGGGAGTTTGTCTAAAGATGAGATTCTAAAATTGCGTCACTTTTTAGAAGAAGCGGGATTGACACCCGATACATTAGCCTAAGTTTATATGCAAACGTCACAGTTGTTGTTGATTAGGCTGTCTAGCCATTGCACG
>JACNLH010000052.1 GCA_014381585.1 Candidatus Sulfurimonas ponti | reverse complement strand
AAATTGCTAGAATCATGGCTTATAAAGAGCCAAAGAAGAAATCTTAAACTTTTTATAAAACTCTTTGATCTAAAATATAATCCACTATAACATGTATGAAGGTGGGTATGCTTTGATTTGCATCAACGCTGAAGTCTGCTTGTTCTTCATATATATGCTTACGTTCTTCAAACAAGGCTCTGGCCTCAGACTCATTTTGAAGTAAAGGCCGTTTATCACGTTCCTTTGTTGTCAAGCGTTCAAGTATAACATCAAAGTCAGCGTTTATATAAACGATAAGAGACTTTTTTGATATAGAACTGTATATAGGCAGCCCTCCACCTGTGGCAATCACTTGACCTGTATTTTGCGTTAATTCATTAATGCATTTTTGTTCAAGAATCCGAAAATGCTCCTCTTTCTTGTTTTGGAAAATATCATTAACACTGCTGTTTTGCTCTGCTTCAATAAGGGTGTCGACATCCATAAATTTTTTATATAGTTTTCTCGCAAGAACTTTACCCACACTGGTTTTTCCACTTCCCATAAAGCCTATGAGCACGATGTTGTCATATACCGGTTTAGGCTTCATATATTCCATGCTTCTTGTTTATGCGCAGAATCCCAAAACATCCATTCTAGCTTTGATGTCTTTATGAACACCTCTTCCATTTTGCCCAGACTTGCGGGTGAAGCTGTTAATGCATAGGTGTTGACAATATCTATAGCCTGCTTCACCGCTTCTTCAAACTCATCGCTGGCATAGGTGTCTATCCAGGCTTGGTAAGGGTTTGAGTCTTTATTTGTTTGAGTCTTCAATATAAAATCGCCGACTTCTTTATATATGGTGAAGCATGGAAGCACAGCTGCCGCTCCCACTTCTACAGATTCGTTGTTGACAATGCGAGAAAGGTAGGAGTTATAAAGTTCACAAGTTGGTGAAGGTTCAGGATGAGAATATTTTTCTTCTAAAAATTGTTTGTGCAGGGCATCTTCAACTTGGATGATCCCTGTTGCAGATTCATAAAAAAACTGAGTGTCCTCTGGACGATGACACTTGCTTCCCACTGTAACCAATGCTTTTTTATACTCACTGAGATAGAGCGAGTCTTGGTTGACATAAAAACCGAAAGTATCCTTATCCAGAGTCGCTTGTGTTAACTCAGTTACAAAATTATGAGAGATTATAGACTGAAAAATATCTTCTGTTTTAGCTCTTGTTTGTTCGTACCAGTTTTGCATAATCTACTCGTCATCTTCTTCATCTTTAGCTATCTCTGCACGCACACTATCCATATCCAGCCCTTTAACGTGAGTGATAAGCTTACCAAAAGCATCTGCAGGAAGAGAGCCTGCTTGATTAAGTAAGATAATACCATCTCGCACAACCATGATTGTCGGGATTGAATGAACACCATACTGTGTTCCTAGAGCTTGTTCTTCTTCGGTATTTACTTTAGCAAAAACCACATCAGGGTATTCCTCTGAAACTTTTTCAAAAATTGGAGCAAACTGAATACAGGGACCGCACCATGGAGCCCAAAAATCAACAATGACTATCTCGTTGTCATCAAGTGTTTCGTTAAAATTTTTTCTCGTTAAATCTATACATGCCATAATCATTTCCTTTATATTAAAATGAAGTATAGCATAGCGATTGTTTTCCTTTAGACTTTGATTAGTCCCTGCTGTCTAAATCCTGGGCTTGTATAACACTGTTGTGTTTTGACTCAATCTTCGCACCTAAGAAAAATCCAAGAGCAGCAATCACAATAAGCCCCGCTAGAATCACCCAAGTCTGCACATCTAGCAACTGAGCCAGGGTTTGGCTCTCTGGCCCTTTGGCAGCTGTATACAGAGGTAAAATTGTGTCAAATAAAATAGCGAATAAAAATACACCGATAAGCATACCCATCATAAAAAGCAGAGCATCGATACGCCCGGTGAATAAAGCAACGATGGAAGTGCCGGGACAATACCCGCCAACGGAAAGTCCAGTGCCTAAAAGTGCACCGCCGATAGCCATTGCCCAAAAGAATGTGGTGGGCACGTGCAATTTATCAAATTCCAGCCATCCTAAAAGATTGAATAAGTATAGTCCCACTGCTGCCACCACGATGGCAACAAACATCACTTTAAAAACGCTCCAGTCTTTAAAGGTGAACTGGGCATTGAGTTTACGTGGACTTCCAAGTCCGGATGCTTCGAGAAAATAGCCAAAGAAAAAACCACCAATAATAATCATAACACCGCTGCTGTACTCAAGAGGAAAATTCATTGCCATATCCTTCGTGTTATCAGTGAGACGACTATCCCTGCAATAAAAAATGCTATAAGAAAGACATAAGCACCCACCGCCAGTGTTGCACCGCCTGAGAGACCAAGTCCGCTAGTGCATCCATGTGCAAGCTTTGCGCCAAAACCAGTGAGTATACCACCACCTAAAGCTAGTGCAACCCGGGCGAATACACCAATGTTTGGACCACGTTCAATCTTAAAACGAAAGCGTCCACTCATGAAGCTTCCTATGAGTGCACCGAGGGCCATTCCCACAATTTCCCAGCTGATCCACATATTAAGCGGATTGTAACCGCCTGAAAATGTAAAGAAAAAATTGTTGTCCTCGGTCCATTCAGGCATCAGTGCATTGCTCAAAAATGCACTCAGACGGACAAAAAAGTCACTGGCTCCGAACCCATGCCCCGCAATAAGAAACATGAACATAAGACCTAAACCGAGTCCAATGCCGGCAGCCAAAGGCGACCAGAATGCTTTTACTTGTTTATTTTTCATTACTCAACTCCTTTAAATGAATCTAAATCATTAGATGTTTTTTAACTGCATTAGTAAGCAAGAGAGTCATAAATCAGCAGTTAACACTATGCATACTTTAGGATGCAAGCCAAGCTTTATTCACTTATAATATATAAGTAATCATAATTGTTATAGCTCAAGTCTAACATTTTAAGATAAATATATGATAAGTTATAAAGAATAGATAATTATTTAGACAGAATTTTTTCACTTTAAATCTTAATAGATAAGCAGAGGTCTGCCAAAAGGGACTTTTGCTTTTCTTGACAATGCCCAAAGGACTTCATAGTTTGGAGGATACTTTTTGTACGGACGCGGCATAGTCCCACTCTGACTCAGTTGTGGGATCGAGTTCCTTGTCTATATTTTCAAGGTTTGAGAATTAGATTTAGGAAGTATTGTTGATGAAAAATATCGTGAAAAAGCTTTATTTTCTTTAGAGCTATATGCAGATACAATAAAACAAATACCTATACAGCACTCATACATAGTAAACCAGATGCAAAGATACATCAATGAAGATAGGATATTAAAAATCCCTTTTCATACAAATATAAAAAATGTAAGAAAAATATTGCAATATCCATATATTACTATCATATATACATCAGAAAATAGAGTTACTCTATGTGACAATCATAGCTGTTTTAAAAGTCTAAACTCTTTGGAAGAGTTAGGAGAGCATTAAAAACTCTATACCAGACTTTTAACAGCTCATCTGAAAAGTCTTTCACATTATAAGAATATGTACAAGATATTTATAGTAACATTTAAAAGATATTCTACAACTAATATTATTTTATAAAAAATATTGAAACTAAATTTCAACATATTCTCGAAGGAAATATATGAAAGAAAAACTTCCCAAAAGAAAAAAATTGCTTCTATTAGGGAGTTCACAGCTTACTTTAGCTCTTAGAAAGATATTTTCCCACATGAATGAAGACATTGAAATTAAATGTGATGAAAATGCTGAAGTTGTTTTAAATTCCCAAAATAGTTTTAATCTACTACTTACGACTTTAGAATATAAAGAGAGGATGTTACATTACAAAGATTTACAAGCTCCTATTTTATTTTTATCTGATGATGAAGCTAATGAATTAAGAGAAATTTCAAATGAGATAGAAGCGAAGTATTATTTATCAAACTCAAAAACACTTGAAGTTCTTTTCCTCAATATAAGCAACTTAATGAATTATCATCTTGAAAATTGTGAATGTGTTTCAGATCAACACCTTATGAAAGAATACAAAGAAACAGTAGATGCCAGTAATATTGTTTCAAAAACAGATATATATGGTGTAATTACTTTTGTGAATGAGCAGTTTTGTGAAATATCAGGGTATCATAGTAGTGAACTCATTGGGAAACCTCACAATATTATTCGTCATCCAGAGATGCCAGAAGAGGCATTTTCTGATCTATGGGAAACAATACTTAATAAAAAAATTTGGAAAGGAAAAGTTAAAAACCTTAAAAAAGATGGTGGATCATACTATGTTGATACAACCATTAAACCTATAGTGGATCATAGAGGAGTAATTATTGAATTTATTGGAATTCGTAAAGATATTACTGAACTAGAAGAACTAAGATTACAGCTAGAAAGTGAACTTAATATTACATCAGGTAATCTACAAGAGATGATAAAACGATCTAATGAATATCATAAAGCAATGGATGAAAGTACCATCTTGACCCGTGCTAGTTTAGATGGTAGCATTACTTATGTCAACAAAGAATTTACTGAAGCTTTAGGGTATGCACCGGATGAGATTGTGGGTAAAGATCATCGTATATTGAAGCATCCTGATACTCCAAAAGTAATTATAAAAAATTTATGGGATACAATCAAAAGTGGCAAAACATGGAAAGGTATGATTCAAAATTTAAATAAGTTTGGAGAAACTGTTTGGCTTGATACTGTTATAGTGCCAATTAAAAACATGGAAGAACAAATAGTTGAATACCTTACTATAAGACATAATGTATCCGAAATCATTCATCTTCATGAAGAGATAGAAACAACTCAAGGTGAATTAATATATTCACTTGGTAGTGCAGCGGAAACAAGAAGTAGAGAGACGGGCAATCATATTAAAAGAGTAGCTCATTACTCAAAACTAATTGCTACACTAGTAGGGCTTGATAATACTGAAGCAGAAATATTGTTTCAAGCATCTCCAATGCATGATATTGGAAAATTGGGTATTCCAGATTATGTGTTAAAAAAACCTGGAAAACTCACTAGCGAAGAGTGGGATATTATGAGAACACACAGTGAACTTGGCTATAAAATTTTAAATGCTTCGAATAGACCTATACTTAAAGCTGCAGCTACTTTAGCTTATGAGCATCATGAAAAGTGGAATGGAAGTGGTTATCCAAGAGGACTAAGTGGTGAAAATATCCATATCTATGGAAGAATTACAGCAGTTGCAGATGTTTTTGATGCTCTTGGAAGTGATAGAGTTTATAAAAAGGCATGGAGAATTGATGATATACTAAAACTTTTTAAAGAGGAGAGAGGAAAACACTTTGATCCAAATCTTATAGATTTGTTTTTAGAAAACCTCGATAGTTTTTTGTTGATTCGAGATAAATTCCAAGATTGAAGCAATGAGTAATCAATGCTGCAAGGAAATTTAGGTAACTACCAAGTACAAACTCTATTCCTTCCTAACTCTTTTGCCTGATAAAGCGCTTTATCAGCGTGATCTAAGATATCTTCAAAGGATTGTTCTTCATTTTTTGGGCTACTGACACCAAGAGAGGCTGTAATTTTTCCAACAGTTGTAAAGCTAGAACTTTCTATTTTTTGTCGTATTTTTTCTGCAGGTGTGGAAGTTAATAAAAATGAAAAAATCAACATCATTCCCGGTTTTGAAACATATATCGGTTCAATACGTTCAGTAAAATCTATAGTCGAAGCTATGGGTGCAGAATACACAATGCTTGGAGATCACTCTGACCAATGGGATATGCCGGCTGGCGAGTACTCAATGTTTCAAGGCGGTACCGCTATAGCTGATGCTAAAGATTGTAAAAACTCTAAAGCGACTATATCTTTACAAAAATATGCAACTGTAAAAACTATGAAAATGGTTACGAAACGTTGGAAACATACTGGTGGGACTTCTAATCCAGTGGGTATTAAAGGTACAGATGAGTTTGTTATGAAGTTGGCTGAGTTGACAGGTGACGAAGTTCCTCAAAAACTTAAAACTGAACGTGGCCGTCTTGTAGATGCTATGCAGGATTCATATCCGTATATGCATGCTAAGAAATTTGCAATCTGGGGAGATCCTGACTTTTTAATTGGGATGGTTTCATTCCTTTTAGAGATGGGTTCTATTCCAACGCATGTACTTTGTCACAATGCACCGCGTGGTTGGGAAGATGAAATGAGAGCTTTACTGGACACTTCACCGAGAGCTGAGGAGTGTCATGTATGGGAAGGATAATTATGAGTATACAAGAACAGATAAAAAACAAGCTGATGAAAGAGATATATACAGATATAGATAAGATGTATGACTTCATGGAGCAACACTATGTTTTAAGTGAGCAGCATCGTGATCTCATCATAAAACATCTCAATAAATTTAAAGATCAGATTTATCTTATATCTGAAAACTCAAAGTTGTCATAATGCTTCACCATGTAGTGATGGAAAAATTGTGTCCATGTGCCAAGAAGTACCAAACAGAACAAATCCGTAGTTTTGACACACAAGAAGAAGCACTGCAAGGGGCTCATGAGTGGGCCGAGAGTTTAAGTGCCTCATTTTGCGGAAAACATGCTTTCGATGTTGTCGCAGTGGATAATAACTTTGTTATATCAGTAGAAACGGGTGGCTTTAATGAGCCTTGTGAAATTTAAATCAGCTGCTATAGAACACTTAATGCAGTTGTATGCAAAATCAGGTAAGAAAAGGAAATACTTATGGAATATCATGTAGTGGTGGAAAAGTTGTGTGGATGTGCAAAGCGTAAAGGGATGCCTCAAATTAAAACATTTGATGATAAAGAAAACGCACATAGGGTCGCCCGAGCTTGGGCTCAAGAGTTAAATGAAACATTTTGCGGCAAACATGAATTTGAAGCCGTGGCAGTAGATGACAATTTTGTTATTGCAATGGGCGAAGGAAGTTATTAGATGACAATAATCCTTTTAGTATGGGATTTTGAATATACTAAAAATAGGGTGCATGCGGGTGACATAACCTAAAAAGTTAATAGCTTATTCTTTGTTTGTAGTGTGTCTAGTGAGATGGTGGAGAATATCGGGATCGAACCGACGACCTCTTCGCTGCCAGCGAAG
>JACNLH010000074.1 GCA_014381585.1 Candidatus Sulfurimonas ponti | reverse complement strand
TGAACTCACAGATGAAGCAGATGATGCAGATGTAATCATCGTAAATACATGTGGATTTATCGATGCAGCAAAAGAAGAATCGATCAACACTGTCTTGGGTCTGCATGAGGACAGAAAAGAGGATTCTCTTTTAGTGATGGCAGGATGTCTTAGCGAGCGTTATAAAGACGATATGATGGAACAAATGCCTGAAGTGGATATTTTCACAGGTGTCGGGGATTATGATCATATCGACGAACTCCTTGCTGAGAAAAAAAGCCGTTTCTCCGAAAATGTATATCTTATAGACGGCGCTGAACGTGTAGTGACGGGTTCTTCTTACCATGCCTACATAAAACTCTCTGAGGGTTGCAACCAGACATGCAGCTTTTGTGCGATTCCATCTTTTAAAGGCAAACTGAACTCTCGTAACTTAGACTCAATTGCTGCGGAAGTGGAAGGTCTTGTAAAAAAAGGATATTATGATTTTTCATTTGTATCACAAGATTCCAGTTCTTACTTACGCGATCAAAATGTAAAAGACGGGCTGAGTCTTTTAATCCAAAGAATAGAACTCATCGAAGGGGTGAAGTCTGCTAGAATTCTTTACCTGTATCCAAGCACAACAACTTTGGCACTTTTGAAAAATATAGCAAAAAGTAAAATCTTTCACAACTATTTTGATATGCCGATCCAACATATAAATGATGATATGCTTCGTATGATGAAACGTGGATTTGGCAAAGACAAAACCCTTGAGCTTTTAAACTTCATGAGAAGTCTGCCTAATTCTTTTGTGCGGACAAGTTTCATCGTGGGTCATCCAAATGAAACACAGGCGATGTTTGAAGAGATGTGTGATTTTGCACGTGACTTCGGCTTTGACAGGATCAATGTATTTTCTTATTCAGATGAAGAGACAACAGCAGCTTATGACATGGAAAACAAAATCTCACCTGAAGTTATAGCCCAACGTGCGGAGATTTTAGGCGCTATAACGGATGAATGCATGCAAAAATCTTTAGAAGCTGAAGTCGGTGAAGATATTGAACTTGTCATTGATGGCGAAAGTGATGAACATGAGTACCTGCTCAGTGCTAGAAAAACTATCTGGGCACCTGAGATAGACGGTGAAATATATGTCAATGACCGCACTGTGGATAAAGACTTAGAGTTTGGAATTATTTATAAAGCTAAGGTGACCCAACTGGTGGGGAATATTTTAACTGCCACTGTAGATAACAGCAATTAAGTTTCACTTAGATGCTTAAAGACTCTGGCTTAGAACTTCTTCGGGGCAAAAAAAATCTCTTGGCTTTTTCTGCCGGTGTTGATTCCTCAGCCCTGTTTTTCTTACTCCGTGATGCAAAGGTGGATTTTGATATAGCCATAGTGGACTATGGCCTCAGAAAGCAAAGCGAACAAGAGGTGAACTATGCACAAGAGCTGTCTGAATTGCACAATATCTCCTGCTTTGTCCACACGGCAGATACAATCACATCTAACTTTGAAGCCAAAGCAAGAAAAATCCGCTACACTTTTTTTGATACCCTTATCCAAAAATATAACTATGACAACCTCATCACTGCGCATCATCTTGGAGATCGATTTGAATGGATGCTTATGCAGTTTTGCAAAGGTGCCGGGTGTGTTGAACTCTCTGGAATGAAAGAAGTCGATATTCGGGATAATCACACCCTTGTACGGCCTCTATTACATATTGACAAGGCTGAACTGTTAGAGTATCTCAGGCTAAATGAGATACAATACTTCGAGGATGAAACAAATTTGAATGAAGATATAAAAAGAAATGAATTTAGACATAAACACACCCAACCGCTTTTAAAAAGATTCCTCAACGGCATTAAAAAAAGTTTTGAATATATTGATGAGGACAGGAATAATTTAATCAAAGATGTCACTGTTGAAAAAATTGGTGAACTGGCTTATTTTAAAAGCACTCAAAACAGACGCACTGATATCTTCACAATTGACAAATATTTAAAAAAGAATTCTTATATGCCAAGTTCCAGTGAAAGAGAACTTTTAAAAAATAAAGCCCTTGTAAATCTGGGAAGAAGATTTCTAGTGAACCAGCAACATGATTTTGTTTTTATAATCCCTTGTGTCTCTGAAGAATTAACAATGACAAAAGAATTTAAAGAAGAATGCAGGGTTTTAAAAATAGAGCCCAAACTGCGAAGCTTTTTGTATAAAAATCCAGGTGCTTTTAAACAGGTGAAAGATTTACTCGCTAGTGTTTAAATCACTGGTGTTTGTGTCTTTTGCGACTTTATACACTTTCATGGTGAAACTTGAGCGTATCATCTCTGCTTCTCTTTTAAAATGTATGGGAAAATTAACCGAGATGATCCAATCACTTTTATTTATAGCATCTAAAAAGTTATAAAAACTTTTTGGTGAATTAATCTGTGAAGTTGTATTCACTTCATATACAGAAAATTTATTTTCATTTTCAAGTTTCACTTTTTCGTGCACACTTAAAGAAGTGAAGTGTTCCCCATGCATTTTCTCAAATCGCACAGCATCAAAACTTCTATCAAATGCAGCAATGATATTTCTATTTTCACTCTTTAATTCACCTAAGTGTTCAAGCACATCATCACGAAAATTTTCATATTTTTTAAGTTCTTTATTTTCTTTTCTAAGATCTGCGCGTTTATTTCTATACTCTTTTCCCTCAGGAATAAGAAGTGCAAATGCAAAAATAAGTACAAAAATCAATAAAAAAACAGATAATGATAAAAGATAGATATTTTGTCTTGAAATATTACTCTTCATATTCTGTCTCCTCTTCATCATTTGCTGTTTTCTCTTCTTGAGGTTTCAAAAGAGTCTCTTCTTCTTTATCTACATAATTCGTCGATACAAAATGCAGCCAGCCATTTTGAGCAGGGTGAAAACTGCTATAAGTTCTATGAAATATCGAGCGTAAAGGTGCCTGGAGCATAAAGTTATAAATATCTTTATTTGGTGTGATTCCATATAATATCAAACCATCTTCAAGCAACTTCGCTTCTGAAAGAGTTATCCTTTGGGGGACAAGGTCAAACATATTTGAAATCGAATCTTTTAAAACTGTGTTTTTTGTGAATATTGTCTCAGAAAGCACTTTTTCTTCTTGAATAAACACAATGCTTTTTTCTATGAGCTCAATCTCCCTTGCCGTTTCTTCTCGAAGTTCGATAATCTCCAGTCTGTCTTGCGTAAATCTATAATCCTTAAAAAGCAAGAACAAATATGTCCCAAGCAACATAAACACAGTGATACCGAAAAAAACACTCAATAGTTGCAACTCTGGGGTGAAGAGAGATTTTTTTCTTGGTTTTATATAGCTGTATATCATGCTAATTCCATCTTTGTTAAAGCGCAAAGCTCACTTGCAAGATCTAGATGCCGAATATATACATTTAAAAACATCTCTTCTTCAAGGTATTTTTTCAAATCACTGCTTACACCGACACCATCGCCAATATATACATTTTCAATAAATTCACTCTCAAACTTCTCATCTTTATAAAAAGTGTTCACAGAGCCTTGAATAAGAGAAAAACGTTGGTAATCTTCATTTAAACCGTCTGAATCTTGAATCGGAAAATCCTGCATATCTTCACTTGCAGCCAGCTCCTCCTCCACATCCTTTGTTTCATCAAAGTCATCAAGTTCATCAATTGAATCAAGATCTGCTATATCTCCAAAATCATCATCAAGTTCATCTAGATCATCCAAAGATGCAATGTCATCCAAATCAATACTCTCTTGCATATCTTTCTCTATCTCGGCAATATCATTATCATCGATTAGAAGTTCCTCGCTTACGATTTCCATCTCCATATCAAGGTGCTCTGCATAAAGAAGTTCTGAGTGATTAAAAATACTTAAAGCCAAGGAACCTTCTTGGACTAAAATAAACATTGCTAAATGAGTGTCTATTTTATCCTTAAAAAAATTTGCCAATATCACAAATGGTGAAAACATAAAATCAACACCGATTTTTTCATATACTTTTTCTATTGCATACACATCGGTTTTAGCAGTGTAATATGTCCATCTATCTTTGTAACATTTATATTCACTTGCGCTTAAATCTTGGTAATAGCCTGTTTTATGTTTTGAACATGTCGGTATAGCGCCCTGAGAGGGGGAATAATCTAAAATTGAGATATAAAAGTACGGTGTCTCTTTTGTCTGGTCTGTGATATATTCATACATCTCTGTGCTTAAATACTTTGCATTAAACTCTTCTTCATAAGAATCAAGAACACCTGATTTATTCAATATTTCAATATATACAGTCGTTTTTTTGTGCCCCAGGATGATATTAACAAGAACTTTCACATATAAATGCTCATAAAATTCACTAAACATTATCTAAGGCTCTCATTGACACATAAAGGATGTGCTTTATTATAGTTTTCTTGCTTTAAAGCACTGCCAAGCTTGGTGTATATCTGTGTAGTCGACATGGAAGAATGACCTAGTAATTCACTAACATCAGCTATACGCGCACTGTTGTTAAGCAGCGCGGTTGCAAAAGAGTGACGAAGTTGATGTGGAGTAACTTTCAAGGCAACCCTTTTAAAGACTTTAGTGATGATATATCTTAAACTATTTTCGCTTAATCTTTCACCATCTTTTTCAAAAAGAAATTTATTTCTGTGTTTTTCACCCAAATATTCATCAATTGATTTTTTTGTTTTCTCCAAAAGCGGTATATCTCTTTGCTTATTCCCTTTTCCTAAAACTCTAACCCATTCATCAGAAATATCTTCAAGTTTTAAAGAACTCAACTCTGAGATTCTCAGCCCCAAGGTATAAAGCATCAGTACAATCAATTCTTCTTCTATATCAGCTTTTTCCAAGGCTTGCATTATATGTTTATGCGGTATCGGTTTTGGTAATGTCTTTGCAACTTTTATAGAATCATCTGCTTTTAAAACACATTCTAAACCATTGTCATTTAAAAAACTTACAAAACTTCTAAGCGTGCTTAATTTACGGGAGACAGTCTTGGCATTTAAGTCTGCAATCTTTACTCTATAAGGCATAAGATCAATCAAAAACTTACTGTCTTCTTCTAAAACATGTACATATAAAGCAGATTCTTGAAGTGTCTCATCATAACTTTTGATTGTCAAGTCTGAGTATCCCCGCAACTTTTCTAAATAGTTTAAGAAATCTTTTTTGTGTTTATTTAGTAACTTTTTCAAGAAGCTTCTCAAACTTTTGATAATAATAAGCGCTATCTTCCACAAGTTTCTTATCTGTAATAACACTCGGTGCCAATTTTATATATGAACTGATCATAATATCGCAAATCACTCTGATTTTTGCCTTGTCTGCAGCAGAAATATATTCATGGTTGGCTATTTTATCTATCTCGAGCATATAGCCTTTAGCCATGTTTATATATTTAACATACTTTAAAGATGTCAGTGATTGAGCCATGACAGTTGCAGCCATACGGTTGTATTGGTCCAAGGCAAAGGCTTCTTTTGAAAGAATATAAGCCTGCTGATATTCTCCGGTTTCAAAGTAATACTTTGCTTTTATAGATTTTTCATACGAAGGATTCACTAAAAAATATATAGCCATTAATGACAATATTGATAATGCAACTACGAGAATCATAAGTTTATTATTCATGAGTGAGTAAGCTCCTTTTTATCAACTCTCTTGCTTCTTCTAAATCCATATCTTTAACATCAATTAAATCACTGATATAATAGTTTATTATACCGAATGGTTTAGGAATAACAAACCTGTCCCAAGAAGAAAGCTGCCAAAAAGAAGATGGTTTAATCTCCACCACTGTGATTTTCACCTTAGCTTTTTGGGCCATCACGATGATTCCATCCTGAACCTCATGTCTTGGCCCCTTAGGCCCATCAGGGGTTATTCCAAGATCATACCCGTTTTTGAGCTCTTTTATAGCACTTATGAGCGCCTTAGCCCCACCTCTTGTGCTCGATCCCCGTATAGTTCCAAATCCAAAAAAGCCCAAAGTTTTTGCAATCAAATTTCCGTCGAAATGTTCTGAGATTAAGAGTTTCACATGAGGTGTCTTTCTGTATGTTGTATACGCGTAAGGTATCATAAGCAGTTCACCATGCCAGCATGCCATGATAAATGGTTCTTTAGAGAGAGTTTGCGGGGCATGAAAGACTTTTTTATTTGTCAAAGAGATTAAACGGATAAGTAAAGAGCCGATAATCGGCACTAAAAAAGTGGCCAAAAATCGAAGTGATTTTTTAAGCAACAACTTCGCCTGTCAAGATAGTGCGCCCGATAGCAGTTATTTTAACATCTCTGAATTCACCTAAAAGCTCCTCTGAACCTTTCACTTTTATCACAATGTTGTTATCGCTTCTGCCGGCTACGTGACCATCTCGGTGTAAATCTTCAAAGTACACTCTATAAGTGTTTCCCAGAAGCTTTACATTGTTTTTATCCATAATTTCATTATGAAGACCTTGAAGATACGAGAGTCTATCAGATGCCACATCAGAATCAACCACATTTGTAAAATGCTCTGCTTCTGTCTCTGGTCTTGGTGAATATTTAAACGAAAATATTTGATCAAACTCCACCTGTTTCATCACATCAACAGTGTCTTCAAAATCTGCATCACTCTCACCTGGGAAACCGACAATAATATCAGTGCTTATTGTAGCCTCAGGACACATAGTTTTGAGTTTTTGCACACGATTTAAAAACCATTCTTTAGAATATCCCCGTTTCATATCTTTTAACACTTTTGTAGAACCGCTTTGCAACGGCATATGCATAGATTTACAAATCTTAGGGTTAGTTGAAAACTCTTCAATAAACTCATCATCCATATGAAAAGGATGCGGTGAAGTGAAGCGGATTCTCTCTAGTTTTTCAATTTTTGATAATCTTCGAAGAAGTTCGGTGAAGTTCACTTTTTCATGATCACCTGAAAAACGGCGGCCATAATTATTTACATTTTGTCCTAAAAGAAATATTTCTTTAGCTCCACCCTCAACCACACGTTTTGCTTCTTGAATAATCAAAGCGTCAGGAATAGATATCTCATCCCCTCTGGTTTTAGGCACGATGCAAAATGTACAGGCCTTATCACATCCTATAGAAATATTTATAAAACCTTTAAAGGCAGATGAACGGAAATCTTTAAAAGCAAATTCACTCTCATCATAGTTTATATCTATCTCAACTGCTTTATCTTTGTGTAAAACCTCACTTAT
>JACNLH010000084.1 GCA_014381585.1 Candidatus Sulfurimonas ponti | reverse complement strand
CACCACTACTGATAACAATGGAAAAACAGAAACAGGTAAGAAAAAAATTAAATAAGGATACTTATGAAAGTTAAATTAATAATTTTATTTCTGATTCTGGCATTTGTTGTATCTATGCCATTTATCTTTAATAAAACTACTCATCCTGCAGAGCCTCATGAGCTTGATATAGATGGTAACTTTATAATGTATGATTGGCATTATGATGATTTTAAAGAAGGTACTCGTGACGGTACTAACCCAGATTGGGATTATAATTTAAAGCCTGTTCAAGTTAGTGAGAGAGTATGGTGTTTCTTCGGTGCTATGGAGATGCCAACTAAAGAAAATGCTGGTAATATGGCAAATAGTTGTTATATTAAAGGTGATACTTCTTGGATATTGTGGGATACAGGTGCATCTTATGTGTTTGCTAAACAAGCATATGCAGAAATGAAAAAGATTGCTGATTTACCAGCAAAGACAATTTTTCTTAGTCATGAGCATGATGATCACTGGTTAGGTAATAACTATTATACACATGAATTTGATGCGAAAATATATGGTCCAAAATCTGTTAATGTTAACTATTTAGGTTATGATGCGAAGACAGGTAAACCTTTCGAGGGTACCAGAGAACATCCACCTCAAACGAGAATGGAAAGAGCGCTTTATCAAAGTGCTATTAGAGGGACTCATCTTAAAGGTGTTGATGAATTTTTTGATGATACGACAGAGATAACAGTTGATGGTGTAAATATTGAGTATGTAAAGGTTGGTTATGTACACTCTGAAGAAGATTGGTTCTTATATCTTCCAGATGATAAAGTTATACTAGCAGCTGATGTTGTAATGAATGGAAGGGTGACTTCAAACCGTGATGGTCTTGTTGTTGGTCAACTTAATGCACTTAAAGCAATCAATGCAAGAGAATGGGACTATTTAGTGCCTGGTCATGGTTTTATTACAGATAAAACTGCAGCTGATGAAACGATTCAATATTTTGCCCTTTTAAAAGATAGAGTTCTTGAAGGAATAGAAGAAAGTATTCATCCTGATTTTATTACAAAACATGTCACTCTAGATGAATTTAAAGATAAAGATTTGTATTATCTTTTAAGTCCTGGTAATGTTTTTAGATCTTACGAAGAGCTAGAAATGTATGAAGAAGATGATGAAGACGAGGAAGAAGACGAGGAAGAAGAAGACGAGGAAGAGGAAGAATCTGAGGAAGAAGAATAATCTTTGCTATAGAGATTATTCCCCTCTAGCTTCTTTAACTTTTTTGTATCTACAGTATGGATACGTTTTTTAATTATGTAAATAAATCATAAATACTTATTTGATTTATTTACATCAAGCACTTTAAAACTATTTTAGCCTAGCAGTTTAATTACACTTCCTCATGAGAAAAATCAAAAATTTATTTTTTGTTAATATAAATATTGGAGAGGTTTATTTATGCTTGTAAATAGATTAAGCAGTGCAATATGTCATTAGTTAAGGTTGGAAAAGTATTAGGGTTATATTATTCAACAAATGAAGGCAGAGTGAATATAGATGAATTAGCACTTGATGAAAAGGGTGTGCTAGAAGATAAATATTATAACAAAGATATAGATAGATCAGTTTTAATCACGTCAAAGAAAAGCTATGAATTAGCTTCTGAAAATGATATCGAAATATCCTATGGTGTATTAGGAGAAAATATTTTAATTGATTATAATCCTTATCATTTAAAACCAGGAACGAGAGTTGCGATTGGTGATCTTCTTTTGGAGATGAGTCAAAATTGCACACTTTGTAAAAGCTTTGCAAAAGTGGATGAAAGACTACCCGAACTGCTTAAAAATGATAGAGGTATATTTGCAAAAGTAATTTCCAGCGGGACTATATGCAAAGGTGATAATATTTATCTTCTAAATTAAAAGTAGAAGTTATATATAAATAAGGAAAATAAATGAAGTCAATGATAAAAGGTTTAGTTGCAACAATTATGTTGGTGGCTGGTGTAGCTGTGAGTGCAGCAGATGATATTCAGATTTATACAGCTGATAATTCTAACGGTAAGATCACTGGAGCTTCAATTGAGAAAGCTTTTGAAGATGCAGGATTTGTAATCTCTGGAAATAATGACATGAATGTTGCATTTAAAGGAAAGTTTCAAAAAACTCACCATAAAATGTATCACCTTTTTACTTTATATAAAGCAGATTTAGTTTTAGAGCTTGTTAAAGTGTCTCCAAAAGCAGCGCTATTTGCACCTTTAAGTATGTCTTTTTATATGAAGAATGGTTCAAATGATATTTCTGTTTCATCATTATCTATTGATGGTATGGCAAAAGTAACAGGAATTCCGGCTAACAATAAACATATGCAAGCATATTCTAAACTTGTTAAAGATACTCTGGCTATTGCTTTACCAAACGGACATTTTGAAAAGCTAAAGAATAAACCATTAAAAGTAAGCGGTGAATTGGTGACAAATTTTACATATGAAATGGATGCTGCAACTGATGAAGAAATAGAAGAAGCATTGGAAGGTACACAAATGGAGATGGAAGGTTCACTAGAAACTCAAGGTTTTGTAATGGCTGGATTCAATAAACTTGGAGATGAGTTTAAAGAAGCTGGATATGATAAATATGATTTTTTTGATGCGTATTCTATTTGTAAACTTCCAGTGATTTTTCAAGTTTCACAGAATCATCCTGAAGCTGGCGCATTAGCTCCATGTACATTGTATATGTATAAAGAAAAAGGTTCTGCTGACGTACATATGGCATATCCATCTGTACATAACTGGATTAGCTCTTTGGCAATTGAAGATAAAGAATCTATTGATGTATTGCTTGGGGCAGAAAAAACTATGATTAATACGGTGAATGAAACTATAGAATAGTTAAGTAATATATAAATTTGTGCAGTTATATCAGTGCATACACATTTAACTCACAATTTATATATACAATAAAGTTGTATATATGAATCAACCTTGGATAAGCAAATGAAACACCTGATACTTTCTCTTATTTTTATCTCATCACTTTATAGCTATGAACTCAATTGGATAAATAATTATGATACTGCACTTGAACTTGCAAAAAAAGAAAATAAAGATGTTTATCTTTTCATTGGTGCAGATAATTGCAGGTTTTGTGAAAGATTTAAAGATTGGACTCTTTCTAAAAAAGAAGTTATAGATACTTTGAAAGAAGATTATATACTTTTATATCTCAATAGAGATCATCATAAAATTCCTAAGCACTTTGTAACACAAGGTGTTCCTAGACACTACTTTTTGACAGGACATGGTAAAATAATTCATGAAGATGCAGGGAGTAGAGAGCCTAGTGGATTTTATGATATTCTTGATGAAGTTGAATTAAAAAAAGATTAGAATTAAATACAAAAAGGGATTGTTATGAGGTGTTTTAAGAGCTTTATAAATGTTGTGTTGTTTATTGGTTTAGTGACAACGGTTGTTCTGGCAGAAGACAGATTTATGCCAAGTGATAATAAAAACTTAGCTGTGATATATACTTTTAATGAAGAGAATGATAAAGAGTTTAATTCATTTTTAGAAAATGATCTCAAGAAAATAGGTTTTTTTTTAAATGACCCGCATAAAAGAGTGAATGATGTATATGAAAAGAATTTTGGAAGCACTAGTTTAGAGACTATTAGTTTTTCTCCTGTTCTTAATGAGAGCGTCGTACGGCCTTTACTCACCAAAGATCCAAGATTAGGTGGATTTAGTCCATTTAATTTAGTTCATTATAGAAAAAAATCTGATAAAAAGACTGTGATTACTCACTTAACACCCGAAGTTATTTTGGATATTTTAGAGATAGATGATGAAGAGATAAAAGAAAAATATATAGCTTCTTTTAAACCTTTAGATAATTTAATAAAAGAAAAGTTTGGCGGTGAAAAAAGTTACTTACCGCTAGTGGGTTTAACAAAAGATAGAATGATGAATTTTGAGATAGCTTTTGATGAACCAGAAGATATTGATGAGCTCTTAAATGAATTTAGGGATAATATTGAGTATGCATTTTTAACCAAGGGTTATATAATAGCAGGTTTTTACAATATAAAAGAGAGTTTTAACAGTGATGACAACGTGATGGAAGACTTTGCATCTTTTTGGTCTTACTCACTTTGTCATCTTCCTTTCTCGTATGCAGTGTTTGATGGAGAAAATCCAATTCCAGAGGCTGGTATCTTTGCACCATGTTCAGTGTATATGTATGTAAAAGAGGGTGAAAATAAATTAGTTATCGGTATGCCGACATTAAGAACCTGGGCAGTTGCGTTAGGAATAACCGATAGAGAAAAACTTAAAAAAATTGTTCAGCTAGATGAAGAGATACCTGAGATCTTTAAATCTCTAGGTGCTGTTGCAATTCCTAATGGAAATCCTTTACTTTCAGAGTAAAGGGTTCAATAACTACTTTTTATCAATAGCATTTTTTGCAGATTGAAGTGCTGAATCTATAGCGTTCTTCGCAATTTCTAATGCTTGTTTCCCCATTTTCTTAGCTTCTATCGCTTTTTGAGATTTTAACGCTTCGTCAGCTTTTTTCATTGTTTTACTCGCTAAGGATGAAAACCTTTCTTTCATCACTTCTGCTGTGTCTTTTGATATGCGGAGCAACTCGTCTAAATCATATTTCATATCTTTATTAATATTGTTTAAACTAACTTTGATTGCAGATGAACTATTGTCTGCCTGCGTCTGTATAACTTGTGCGAACAAAGAATCTGTTTGATTCAAGTCTTCAATAATAGTATCGTAATCCTCTATAAGGATATGTTTCGCTTCAATAGGTATAAAGACCAGTCTTTGCTTAAATCGTGTTATAGCATGTATTAGACCCGCTCTCATACCCTTTAAAGTCGGTGCTAATATTTTTTGTGCTTGCACTGGTGAAGCTTCGGCAATTTCTATAGCACTATGTAAAATTGTTGAAAGGATTTTACGGATTCTAATAGTGTTTAATGAACCTTCTTTAATTGCTTCAAAAGTTATATCTTTTATGACTTCCATGATTGCATCATCAATTTCCATGTCTTTTTCAAAGGCGGTTATAATTGCTGATTCAACTATTTCACCAAGTATGTCGTATAAGTCGATAGTTTGTAGTTTTATTTGATGCAGCTTTGCAAGTGCTTGAATATCTTTTTCATTTAGTTGAAGTTCGAGCGCATTAAACACTGTGTATTTAGCTTCTTGAAGAGCATGCGATTGCCTTTCTATCTTTCTTTCTAATTGTTCTTTTTGTGCATGCAAGGCTTCAACTTCATCATGCAGAGTTTTTGTCTCTATATTTAATATAGTGGCGCTAAGCATTTGCATATCATCTGCACTAAGGGTGTTTATTGGAGTGTTGAATTTATCCGCAATATGAATAGCAATATTATTCACTCTTTCTTCGATGGTGGATAGTTCACGATTGTATGAAGTTTTTAAGTCTTCTTCTAATTCTTTTGCATTCATAATAAGTTCCTTTGTATTGTAGTATTATAGTACCATCTTAATATCTTGATGTGCTTTTAGGGCTTCGTATATAAAGTTTCTTTCATCTTCATTTTGTATAACCAAATCAAGATTCATGCTAACATACTTTCCTGTTTTACTGTTGTTGGAATGATTTAAGCTATGCTCTCTTTGTAAAATAACATCGTGAATAGCTTTTTGAATTGCTTCTTTTTCGTGTCCTATCAGTTTGTAGGACCATGAGGTTGGATACTCTAGTATAAGTTTTTTCTTGCTATCGTTGATAATCTCCATTTTTGCCTCCTGACTTTTCCTCAAGTTGCACATGTCTGATAACCATTGATTTATCAATAGCCTTCACCATGTCATAAATCGTTAAAAGACCTATACTTGTTCCAGTTAAAGCTTCCATCTCAACACCGGTTTGACCTGTGAGTTTTGCGGTGACTGTAAGTTTAAAGCCGGGTAGTTCGCTAAGTTCATCAATATCACAGTTTATCCCGCTAAGATTAAGGGGATGACACATTGGAATTAAATCACTCGTTTTTTTAACACCCATAATAGCAGCTATCACAGCAGTTTGCAAAACAGGCCCTTTTTTCGTTTTCTCGCTGATTATTGCATCATATGCATCTTGACTCATCTCTATAACACCACTTGCAACAGCGATTCTTGTAGTCTGAGCTTTATCGGATACGTCGACCATTTTTGGTCTTTGATTGTCATCTAAATGAGTTAGGTTCATTTATTCTCTCTATATGTAATTATTTATATATTATTATAGCAGAGTGCTGTTAAATAAGTGTTAGTGCTAGAGCATACTCATCAGGGTTGTTAAGGTTTAAAAAAGAATTCTCGTTTTCAAAATTCACATAGTTGGTGATGGAATTTTTCAATAAACATCCCAGCTTATGATTGTCAGTTTCAAGCATACCGAGAAATTTCTCTTGAAGTGATATATGATAAACACCGCACATAGGTTGAGGATTATTATATAAAGTGGCCACAGTGACCTCGGTGTCAATAGTGTCTTGACCTATAAGTGTATGGATGATATCTCTGCTTATAAAAGGGGTGTCTACACTTATTGCAAAAAATTTTTCACACTTTAAAGAGTGAAAAGCACTCAAAAATCCAATGCTGGGGGCATAGATATTTTCTGTTTTTATATCCTCTATAAATTTTGCTTGAAAGTCAAACTTATTTTTATTTTTACAAGAAATGTAAACATCTTTAAAAATTTTTTGGAGTTTATTGAGTTGGAATTCTGTGAGTGTGGAGAAGCTTCCAAAAGGAAGAAGAGCTTTGTCTTCCCCCATTCGAGAACTTTTTCCACCTGCAAAAATGATGCAGGGGATATCGATCATTAGTTTCTAATCAACTCTGCTTCGATTCTTCTGTTCTCTGCACGACCTTCTTTTGTAGCATTATCTGCTATAGGATTGGTTTCACCTTCACCATGTGAAGATAATCTAGATGCAGGAACACCTTTTTCGATTAGCATAGCTTCAACTGCTTTAGCTCTTTTTTTAGAAAGAGTTAGATTATAGCTTGCTTCGCCAGTGCTGGAAGTATGACCAACAATTTTAGAACTATATGCAGGGTATTTGTTTAAAAAGTCAGCATATTTTTGAATTAAATCGAATGACTCCGCTTTCACCACAGCTGAGTTATTATCAAACTTTGCATGTAAAATAATTGTATTAGGGCAACCATCAACATTAACTGCTTCACCTATAGGAGTGTTTGG
>JACNLH010000071.1:13935-35299 GCA_014381585.1 Candidatus Sulfurimonas ponti | reverse complement strand
CTTTAATGCATATATGATATAAAGATTTAAAAATACATACTTTTTTCTATCTTCTGCTACTTTAACCTTATTTGGATAAAATTCTTTAAAATAATCATACGCATGCAGTGGAGAAAAAATGACAGAAACAGAATATAAAATATATATTGACACCGTCGTAAGACGTGTTGAGTTTGCAAGACTTCAGGTGAGTGATCATCACATAGTCAAAACAATAGCAGTGAGTAAATACTCAACTTCACAAGAAATAGAAAAACTTTACAATATCGGACAACGTGCTTTTGGTGAAAATAAAGTCCAAGACCTTAAAACAAAATCTCAAGAACTCGAAGATTTACCTATAGAATGGCACTTTATAGGAAATCTTCAAAAAAATAAAATAAATAATCTTCTTGATATCAATCCAAGTCTGTTTCACGCACTTGACTCTATAGAACTTGCACAGGAACTTCAAAAAAAACTTCAAGCAAGAGATATGAAACTTGATTGTTTAGTTCAGATAAACTCAGCAAGAGAGGATTCTAAACACGGTTTTATGCCAGAGACAGCACTCAAAGCTTATGAACAAATACAAAAAGAATGCCCGAATATCAACTTAAAAGGTGTCATGAGCATCGGCGCACATACTGATGATAAAGCTCTCATCAAAAAAAGTTTTGAGACCACTCACGATATATATAAACAACTAGACAGCGCCACAATCTGTTCTATGGGAATGAGTGGAGATTTTGAGTTGGCTATAACGTGCGGTTCCAATATGGTTCGTCTTGGCTCGGTTATGTTCAATAAGTAACATAATTAAGTTTATAGCAACTTTCTTGTCCACTCTAAAGTTGACTCTTTAGAGCTGCACTTGTTTAACAAATAAACTTATTTAAAAGACGAAAAAACTTTTTTCACAACAACAGCGATAGCCCCTATGACTAAACCGACTGCAGTCTCAGCAAACAGACTTGGTAAATTCTGAACTAAGTCATGGAGTTGGTGAATATTATGTACAAATATCCCTCCTGCGACTAAAAGCATTGCAACAGTTCCAACAATTGTCAAAAGCTTTATCACTTTAGGAAGTCCTTGGACTAAGACATTGCCGATACTCTGAAGTGCTTTACTTTTTTTATCCCCCATCTCAATGAGTTTAAAACCTAAATCATCCATTCTCACTAAGACTGCGACAGTTCCGTATACACCTATGGTGGCTATAACCGCCACAAAACTCACAGCTATTATCTGGATTTGTATGGTTTGCTCCATGACTGTGCCGAGCGCCATTATAACAATCTCGACTGAGAGTACAAAGTCAGTCACTATGGCTGATTTTATCTTTTCCTTTTCAATCTCTAAAACCTCTTCTTGTGAGAAAATTTTAAACTCTTTTTCATGCACTTTTTCATGTGGATAAAAGTAGTCATACACTTTCTCAGCACCTTCGTATGCCAAGTAGACCCCGCCAAGCATCAAGATGGGAATGATTATCCAAGGGACAAAAGCACTCAGTAAAAATGCAACTGGTAAAATTATGAGTTTATTTCTAAACGATCCCTTTGATATAGCCCATAAAACAGGTATTTCACGTGAAGAAGCAAAGCCTGATGCTTTTTGCGCACTCACAGCTAAATCATCCCCTAAAATACCTGCAGTTTTTTTTGTAGCAACTTTACTCATAGCCGCTGCATCATCCAACAATATTGCGATATCATCAAACACCGCGAAAAATCCACCTAATGCCATTATCTAGCCTTTTTTATTTTATTTGTATTTCTTTTAAATCTCACTGCATGACTTCTTGGATTGGCAATAAGTTCTTTTTGGTATTCTATCATTTTAAAAAATGGATTTAAAAAACCGTCTAAATTTTCAGCCCTTAAGTCCTCTATATTCCATTTATCTAAGAGTTCCAACACCACATGTGTGGATTCTATGGTTGAGAGATAATTAGTTTGAGGCTGTTCTTTTATATCATACTGTGAAACCCGTGAACTCTCAAAACTCATATGTTGCAGCTTTTGCAGGTTTTCACTTTCATTAAACATTTTTTTCGTACATGCCCAAGTTGAGTCTATCAAAAAAACAGCCATGTTCTTAGTATTTTCACTATCTGTTTGTGGATTCTTTTTTGAAAGATTTATTGCATCTGCACTTGGAAAAAGTATATAACTCTCATGTGTGGCTATTATCTCATTTATTCTATTGTTATCTGAAAAATTTATCCCTATAAAAAGTTCTGAATTACTTAGACTTTCTTTTGTTAAATAGCCTGTGTTGTTTTTGACTTTTTTAAACTCTTTTGGATGCATAAGAATCACAAACTTTGTATTTGTGGCAAAGGTGTCAATATACTCACACATACAAGAACTTTGGGGTCTAAAACACTTATAACACTTTTCTCTATCACCGTAATATGTCAAAACACTCTCTCACTTGCTAGAAACCTGACACACTTCGTACATCAGGTTTTAAAAAAGGATTTAAAAGCAACTTTATCACACTCCACTGACTCAAAGGAGGCATCCTTTCATCCAACACTGTTACATTATACATCAACTTTTCAGCATACTCATTATCGTTTAAAACCTGATCTATCACAAGCCTGAATTCTTCATTTGAAAAACCGTACACATAAGAAAAATCTTTAAATCCGCTGGACTCTGCCAAAATATTTATATATCTATCTTTTGAAATTTTCAGTTGCACAAAAGTCAGATTGGAACTTTGATAAATAATGTTTGCTTTAGTGCCATTAAATATATACTTTAGATTATATATCGGTCCATATATAAACTCCCAGTTGATATCTGTTTGAATATGCTCATAAAAAAGCACTCTCTGAGCTCTTTTGATTTTATACCGATTTATCTTTATATTTTCATAACTTTGCTCTTGTTTTTCTAAAACATTTGAAGCAATCTTCACAGTGCTGTTCTTATGCTTTAAATCAAGTGTGTTTGTAGGTGAAACAAGTAAAGAACTAGGGGTGCAGGCCACAAAAAATATAGCCAAAAATATAAAAATAAATAATCGCATTCACACCACCTCATAAGTATAATTATACTACAATTCGGCTATGAATAATAAAAACAATTATGACCTTATTGTTGTCGGTTCCGGTGCTGCGGGGATTATTTCAGCTATTGTCGCTGCAAGGGAGGGAAAATCTGTTTTACTTTTAGAAAAACTCTCACAACTCGCATCAAAACTCAAAGCCACAGGCGGCGGTCGTTGCAACCTGACAAACACCCTCTCAAATGAGGACTTCATGGCTAAGTTCGGACGGGATGGGCGTTTTATGCAAGATGCACTCAAAGCTTTTGATCATAAAGCGCTTGTGAATTTCTTTGATGAAATAGGAGTTGCCACCCATGCTCCTGACGGTTTTCGCATCTTTCCCACCTCACATTCATCTGTCACTATCATCACTGCTTTACATGAAGAGATGCAAAGACTTGGAGTCACAATTCTCTTAGGTCAAAAAGTGGAAGAACTTTTATACGAAGATGGCAAAATCACTGGAGTCAAAACCAGTTCACAAAGCTTCACTTCACCAAAAGTGGTCTTAGCAACCGGCGGACTCGGCTATCCTGTTCTTGGAGCTGAGGGAGATGGATTTGGCATTGCAAACAAACTCGGTCACAAGGTCACTGAGCTTTTTCCTGCAATGATGCCATTACGCACCAAAGAGATATGGGTTGCAAATTGCCGTGCTGATACAATCGCCAAAGTTGAGTTGCGGGTGGATTTGAAAAAACATAAAAAACTTCGTGCAAAAGGTGATTTGATTTTCACCAAAACCGGTTTACGCGGACCTGTGATTTTAGACTTTGCCAGAGAAGTGACACCCTTGCTTGAAAAATATGGTGAAGTGCCCCTGCTTTTAAATATGACCAAAGGGATGAATGAAGAACAGATTTCTCAACATTTTAAAAATGAAATTTCAAAAAATCCGCAAATAAAAATGATAGAAATACTAACCACCTTATTACCGGAAGCTCTAAGCTTAGAACTATGCAACTTAGCAGAGGTGAATCCAGAGGCGACAAACAAAGAGTTGGAAGGGAAAAACAAAGCGCACCTTGTGCAACTGCTTGCCTGGACACCCTTAACCATCACAGGACACGACGGTTTTAAAATGGCGATGATAACACGCGGCGGCATAAACCTAAAAGAGATAAACCCTAAAACAATGCAAAGTAAGCTTATAGAGGGTCTCTACTTCTGTGGTGAAATCATGAATCTCGACGGACCGTGTGGAGGATATAATCTTCAATGGTCTTTTGCCAGCGGTGCCTTAGCCGGGAAGTTGTTATAAAAGCACCGAATCGAAGCAAAACCGTAACTTTCGGTTTCTTCTAAAAGCTCTATCTGCTTTGTAGAAATTATCCCCCCAAGAGCAAACACTTTTATCTCACATTTGGCTAAAAGTGTTTTTAAATCTTCTATGCCCTTTGGTTCACCCTTGTTCGGTGAAAAGAAAATCGGGCTATAGGTGACTGCATCTGCACCTAAATCTTGCGCTTTTAAAACCTCTTCATGAGAGTGTGTGCTTATAATCACTTCTAGCTTATTCTCTTTGGCTTTTGGTATTTCACTAAACTGTGTTGAAGTGAGGTGAACACCTGTGGCGCCGAGTTTTTGTGCCAAGCTTATATCTCGGTGTAGAAAGCTTTTTAGATTTTTAAACTCTTTGCAGACAGCAATAAAAATCTCTGCTAAAAGCTCATAATTTGAAGTTGTTTTATCTCTAAAGAGTGCATATTGCGGTTGATGAATCTGTATCTGTTTTAGTAATTTTTCTCTAAAAATCTCAGGTGCGTCAGTATAAAATTCTGATGAAGTTATTAAATATTTTTTCATATATTACTCATCTCCGGCACTCCATAATTTCGGGTATTATAGCTCAAGTTATTAACTGCTTTGGCGATATACTTTAATCATGATAAATATTTCAGACTTCAAACAGCTCGGTATTATACTTCCAAATACAAACAAGGCCTTAGAGAAGGTGCTCACTGAGGCCACACACAAAGAGCTTGAAGCTATCACTCAGGGTAAAGATCTTAAAACAGTTTTAGGTGATATACTCAAACAAAGTGCAGCCACTCCCCAGGCGAACAAAGAGTTGCTTCAACTTGTTAAAGACAACCCGACTCTGAAGAACTTAGGCGATGTGAGTGCTACTATCAAAGATTTGCTAAACACTCTCAAATCAGATAAAAATCCTTTGCCTCTTGAAAAAGTCTTAGAAAATTTTCTCTCAAACATCAAAGATGTGAAAAATACACCGCTCAAGCAAAAGTTAGATAACTCTGGAATCTTTTTAGAGTCAAAACTAAAAGATGTGCAAAACCCTCAGCTTGAATTGAAAAACACGCTTATCTCTCTGGTTAAAAATTTACAAAACGCCACTTCATCGACAAGCCGGCTTATTGCTAATGAAGCAAAGATTTTACTTAATTCTGAAGTGTTAAGGTCGGTGAAGACTCCAAACCTGGAAACTAAAATCTCAAATTTTGAGAGTATTAAAACAGCAAATGATAATCCCAAAGCCTTAGCTCAACTCTCAAGCAGCATTGAGAAGCTTATCGCTTCACTCAAAAGCACTTTAAGTAAATCAGACAGCATTCATACTCCGGTGCTCACAAAAACCTTAGAACAACTCCAACACAAACTAGAACCTAAGGTCTTAACAAGTGAGAACTTCAAACTTCCACCCATAAAAGAATCACTCCACGTAATCTCTACGCAACTGCAAAAAAGTTTCACTATGGAATCCAAAGGTCTAATGGCATCTTTAGATAAAATTTTACAAGTATTGAAATCTATTGAACCGGCTCCGACAAATCCGGCAACTCCTAAAGCCTCTCTCGAATCTTTTTTAGAAAAAAATGTTCCAAAAATGATTACAAACCTAGGTGAAGATATAAAATCTCTTATCCAAAAAGCAGACCCTATTTTTCACAAAGACACTGTGAGCATTTTAAATAAACTTGAATCTCTCAACACACCACAAAAACTTCACCCTCAAAACAATGTGAAGGAGATTATGACAAGTGATTTAAAGGCTGTTTTACTTCAAGCAGGTGAAGAAGTGCTTAAATCAAATCATCCAAACCAGGCAGAGATTTCAAAACATATAGATAAGTTGTCCTTACAGATTGACAACTATCAGCTTCTTTCTCATTTATCCAATGGGACTTCGCTGTATCTTCCCTACTCTTGGGATATGATGGAAGATGGAAATATACATATGAAAAAGTCAGATGACGATAAATTCTACTGCGATATTTATCTCAAACTCAAAGAGTACGGTGAAGTGAACCTTAGACTCACCCTTTATGAAAAAAATCAGCTGAACCTTCATATATACTCATCCAATGAAAAGTTTAAAAATCTTATACAAGAAAATATCCCCTTGCTTCGCTCAGCTCTTATAGACACACAGATAACACCAAGAGAGATACGAATCCATGAACCTAAGACAAATGCAGGTTCCTCTTCACCATACAAGCAAGTTGCTTCAAGCGGCTACGAATCAGAGATACATATGGGATTTGAGGTGAAGGGATGAAAAAGTTAAAAGCAGCAGCCCTTCGTTATGATACAAAAAAAGAAAATGCACCTAGGCTTGTGGCAAAAGGTGAAGGTCTTGTAGCTGAGAACATCATCAAAATTGCTGAGCTAAATGATTTACCTATAAAAAAAGATGAAGACTTAATCGAGTTACTCTCAAATGTGGAACTCGACAAAGAGGTGCCGGATGCTTTATATAAAGCAGTGGCAGAGGTTTTTTCTTTTGTGTATAAAGTCTCTAGGAAGAAAGAGTAGACTTCACCCAAGAAGCAATCATACGAAGTTCTTCTTCGACTATGGTGTGGTCTTTGTCATAAGTTACAAACTCTATATCAAAACCGCCATCTTGGAGAAATTCCACCTGCTCTTTTGAACTATTGTATGGCAACACACCATCATCTGTTCCATGTGTGCAAAGCCATTTTCCTTTTTGCACATCTTGGTTCATCTCCTCTAAAAGTCTGGGAGCATCGTAGATATAACCGCTGATGGCAATATATCCAGCCAAGACTTTATGGTATCTCGCCCCAAACTCAAAAGTGAGTAATGAACCTTGAGAAAAACCAAAAAGAAAACTCTCCTGCGCATTGAATTTTTCTTCAAAAAGAGCATCTAAGTCATGTGTTAAAAGCTTTGAGGAGTACTCAATCCCAGGAAGCTGATCCGGAGGGAGTTGATACCAGGAAAATCCGGTGAAGTACTCAAACGGCGCGTCAAAAAGGATGTAGTTCATATCATCCAAATCTAAAAAGGGAGGAAACCCACGAAAGCCCTCAGAAGAATCCCCACGGCCATGTAGAATAATCATCAGTTTTTTTGAGGGCACTTTGGAGGGGATGAATATATACTCCAGTTCCAAGTTTAAATCTAAATTTTGCATAATTCTCCTAAATCATCTTATATACATCTTTACGATGTCCAACTTTGACTATGTAAATAATCAACTTATTTTCTTCTATACTATAGAGAATCCTATAATTTCCTGCACGCAATCTATACTTTTCATCAGCACTTAACTTTTTACATCCGGCAGGTCTTGGTTCGCTAGATAAACTTTGAATCCTTTCAACTATACGCTTTAAATCTACTTTAGGAAGTTTACCCAACTCTTTAACAGCTGAGTTTTTAATCTCTATACTATAACTTTCCATCGGCTTCTAACTGATGCAAAAATGATTCAAAAGAGACAGTAGGCTCATTTTTTCTCTCATCAAAAACTTTTAAATCATGGCTGTCTTCTCTAAAAGCATCTGATACAATAGAGTTTAAAAGTTCAGAAACAGAGTGTGATGTCTCAACAGCTTTTAGTTTTAACAACTTAAGTAAATCATCATCAAATGTCACAGTGGTTCGAACACTCATACAATCTCCTTTTTGTCATTATAGCATAAAAGCATCTTTGCATCAAAGCATCTTTACTTCAACTCTCCCCAATTATCCCCGATATTCATACTCGCTTTAAGCGGGATATTCAGCTCTCGTATATTTTCCATTATCTCTCTGAAACGATTCCCAAGAGCTTCTGCTTCACCTGCGTCGACTTCAAAGATAAGTTCATCATGGATTTGTAAAAGCATTTTTGCGTTTAGCTTTTTTTCTTGTATCACTTTATGAATCTCATTCATAGAAAGTTTTATCAAGTCACTTGCTGAACCCTGAAACATAGAGTTCACCGATTCTCTCTCGTATGCCGCTTTAAACATCGGAGTGGCATTTTCATAGTCAAAGTATCTTCTTCTTTTTAGTAAAGTTTCTATATATCCATAGTCTTTGGAAAAATCCACTATGCTTCTAAAGTAAGTCTTCACCGTTGGAAAGCTCTCAAAATATCTTTCTATAATCCCTTTAGCCTCTTTAGTGGTGATGCCAAGCGTGTCTGAGAGTTTTTTTTGCCCCATTCCATATAAAAGTCCAAAGTTCACTGTTTTAGCGACTGAACGTTTTGCAGGAGCTTCCTCTTCACCAAAAAGTGCGATGGCTGTCTGCATATGGATATCTTTGTCATGTTTAAATGCATCCACTAAAGTTGTGTCTTGTGAGAAATGGGCAAGAAGTCTTAACTCGATTTGAGAGTAATCTATACCGATAAGTTTCTTACCCTCTTCTGCCACAAAAGCTTCTCTGATTTTTAAACCCAACTTCGTTCGTGCAGGGATATTTTGAAGATTCGGGTTCTTTGAACTCAGTCTTCCTGTTGCAGTTCCTGTTTGAGAGAAAGAGGTGTGAATTCTGTTTCTTTTGTCTTCACGTCCAAGTTTGAGCAATGGTTCAATGTATGTTGAGTAAAGTTTATACACCTCACGGTATTCTAAAAGTGATGGGATAATCTCATGTGCATCTTTAAGTGAGGATAGCACTGCTTCATTTGTAGAGTATCCAGTTTTTGTTTTTTTACCCACGGGAAGTCCAAGATGTTCAAAAAGTATAACACCCAACTGTTTTGTTGAGTTGATGTTGAATTCACTCCCAGCAAGGGCATAAATGTTCTTAGTAAGTGTTTCAAGCGTGTCTTTCACCTCCACCAAAAACTCTTCTAAAAATGCAGTGTCGATTTTGATACCCTCTTTCTCCATTGTTAAAAGCGTTGTGATAAAAGGGACCTCAACATTCATAGATTCTTCTATAAGGTGCGCAGCAGACTGAAGTTCCAACTTCTCATTTAAAAGATGAAAAAGCTTGAGTGTAATGTAGGCATCTTCAGCGGCGTATACACAAGCAGATTCTAAATCCACATCCCCAAATGTTTCACCTTTTTTCACCGTGTCTTTAAAAGCCACCATGGTATGATCTAAAAGTTTGTCTGCAAGTTTATCCATAGCCAATGCACTCTCAGGGTTCACAAGCCATGCGAGTATGATGCTATCGGCATACACGGTTAAAATGTCATCTTCTAAAAATCTGCTCACAAAATGAAGGTCAAATTTTATATTGTGTCCAACCACCTTGGAGTTAAATATTTTACGTATAGCATTCTTGGCGACATCTTCGCTTACCTGATCGCCAACACCAAGATAAAAGTGTGCAAAAGGAACATAATAAGCTTCCTTGTCGTTTATACAAAAACTAAAGCCTACAAGTTTATCATGCTCATACTCGAGTCCTGTTGTTTCTGTGTCAAAAGCCACAATGGTGTCTTCTTTTAAAGTTTCTAGCACTTTTTGCAACTCTTTTTCATCTGTTATAAGAGTGGCTTTGAAATCCAGTTTTCTATCTTGCGTTTGTTCCTCAACAACTTTTTCAACAGCGCTCTCTTTTTGAGCATCGCTGACCATGTTTTTAGCATGAAGCATTCTCAGCACTGCATTTTGCTCATACTTCACGAGTTCATCATATATATTTAAAAAAGGATGCTCAACATCCATCAAATACTCTTCAAAATCAAAATCCTCAAGCACATCATCTTTAAGTGTCACCAACTCTTTTGACATATATGCCTGCTCTTTTGACTCTAAAAGTTTCTTTTGTGTTGCCCCTTTGATAAGACCTATATTTTTATAAATATTGTCTAAATCTCCAAACTCTTTTAAAAGCTTCTCCGCACCGACTTTTCCTATCCCTCTTACGCCGGGAACATTGTCTGCACTGTCTCCAAGGATTGATTGGTAATCTATAAACTGCTTAGGAGTCACCCCGTATTTCTCATAACACGCTTCTTCATCCATACTCTTTTTTTTGATAGCATCCACGACCACAATCTTGCCATCATCTATTAACTGGTAAAGATCTTTATCATGCGAGACCACTCTTACGCTGTAGGCTTTGTCTTTTGCATACTTCACCACTGTTGCTATGATATCATCGGCTTCATAACCCTCACAACCAAGAGTTTTATAACCCATCTTATCTATCCATTCTATGGCGATTGGCAACTGCATTATCAACTCTTCCGGAGGAGCTGAGCGGTTTGCTTTATAGTTTGAATCTATCTCATTTCGAAATGTGGGACCCTTAGTGTCAATAGCAAATATCAGATAATCACTGTCATGCTGTTTTTGCAATGTTGCTATAAAGTTTGTAAATCCTGTTAAAAGCCCTGTCGGGAAACCGTCTTTGTTCTTTAAGTGTTGCGGGAGTGCATAAAAGCTTCGGAAGAAGAATCCGAATGTATCGATCACTGTGACTGTTTTACTCATTGTTTTCCTATCGTTTTTAAAATATTATTCACCGCGTTTTCAAGCGGCTCTTGTTTGTATCCTGCATCAGAGGCTTTTTTAAGACCTATGTTGACAGCTGTTTGAGAGAATGGTTTATTCACCGGCACAATAGACTTAACGATATTAAGAGCAGTGGCAAACTCTTTTATCTCACCTGGAGCGCTTTGGGGATCATCTGCATACTTAATCATTGCAACAAACTCTTCATCAAAATTCCAATGTTTAAATATTTCAGAACTTATATCTGAGCTCGTCATCTGTATATACATCTTTTCCACTTGGGCGATGTTGTTGGAGAGCTCTATCTCAGAATAAAATGATGTGCCCTCATCATCTTGAATAATACTGTTTGCAATCAGTATCTTTCCTGTCTCTTGTAAAAATGTTGCAAGATATAACTTATCTGCCTTAGCTTTATCAATCTGTTTATACCATTGCATCATAAGAGTGGCTTGAAGGTCTGATATTTCAGCAAATTTTTCAGATGTTATGCCATAAGGTTGCATATCAACATTCAAAAGTTTTCTCACAGCATTAGAAAGAGCGATGGAACGCGTCATACTCATACCAAAAAGTGAAACAGCCTGAGACGCATTGCGTATCTCTTTTGCAAAACCATACAGTGGTGAATTGGCCGCTTTTAAAAGATTTGCGATAATCATAGGATCATGTTCAACAACCTTCGCTAAATCCATGATCGAAGCTTCCGGATCTGCGTGAATCTTGTTGATATCCATAATCGTTTTTGAAAGTGGCGGCAGTGATTTTATACTATCTGTAATAGAGCTTTTCAAAAGAGACCTCTTTGCGTGGATTTGCTGATTATTATATCACTTAAAAACAAATCAAGTCAAAGGATGATGTTTTTGAACTGTGTTTTGCAGATCTTGTTTTTGTATATGCGTGTAGATTTGGGTGGTTAGTAAAGATGCATGGCCAAGCAGTTCTTGCACAACTCTTAGGTCCGCTCCCCCTGTGATAAGTGAAGTGGCATAAGAATGGCGGATGACATGCGGCGAGACTCCTAGATATTTTTTTGTGATCTTATATGCAGATATTCTGCTTAACTTATTCCCTTGGTAGTTTGCCCATACGAAATCTTTTTCATATTTAAACTCTTGGAGATATTTGTCTATTGCGGCTTTTGCGATATCTGCGATAGGGACAACTCTTTCTTTTTCGCCTTTTGCATGCCGTATATGCAACCACTCGCCATCTATATCTTCACGTGACAACTCAAGGCATTCGCTCACCCGTGTTCCTGTTGCATACAAGAACAATATCAGAGCATAATCACGCATCCCGATCCATGTGCTTCTATCGATAGCTTCAAGAGATGCCATAATCTTTTGATGAGATAAAAACTTTGGAAGCAGTTTTGGAATTTTTGCCAACTTGATTTTAGTGTGCTCAGCAGAGAACTCACTTTTATAGCAAAAATCAAAAAAAGCATTTAAAGAAGATAGTTTTCTGTTGAGTGTCCGTTTGTTTTCATAGCGGGAAAGATAGTTTAAAATAGTTTTTGAGTCAAGTGAAAACAGAGGTTTTTGTAAGTTCTCCTCCACCATGCAGAGGTCACTTGAATATGCTTTCACACTCTTTTTACTAAGAGCCTTTGTCACACTGATGTACTCCAAAAAGGCTTCTAGTTCATTTGACAATTCTTACTCTATCGAGATAAGCTCATCATTTACAACAAATCCTTTGTCTGTTACAAAAACAAAGCCCTCATCAAGACTCACACTATGCACAGTGTATGATGACAAATCTTTGGACGCAACTATAAGGTAGCCCTCTTTTTCTAAAATATACACTTTATCATCTTTAGTGATTAAACCTAAAAAATGTGCGAATGGAAACTTCAGTTTAGCATTGAGTTGAAGGTTTGGTGTTAAAGAAACAATCTCTCCTTGTTTTGTGGCAAGAAATAAGTTTTCACCATTATACGCAACACTTCTGATTTCATATTTTTCATGCGCTTCTTTTTGATCCATAGAAAGAATTTTATATGCAGTCGCTGCGATAACTTTTTGATCGATAATATTGAAGTATAAAATATTATTGAATTTATCTTCTGAAGAGACTATTGTGGTTCGTAATCTTTTTTTACTCTCAAGATTCACAATGGTCACCTTTCCATCAAGTGTGGGAAAAATAACAACCCCGCCGACAAAATAAGGATTTGCAATTCTAGAATCAATCGCCAAGGCATCTCCAACCGTTTCTTTTAAAAGAAGTTCTTTTGAAGAGATAGAATACACTCCCAGTTCATTATCTGCAAAAATCACGGCTAAGTTGTCATCTTTGACACTTGCACTCGCAATAGTTTTCTTTAAGTCAAATTCTTCAACTTTATTTTTGTCTAGAATTGACTGAAGCTTAAGCTTTCCATCAATAGTGGCACTTAAAATCCAGCCGTCAGTATTAGCGATAAGTCTATAGTTCTCTGCAATCTCTATATCGATTTTTGCATCTTTAGCTAAAATCTTTCTGTTATCTAAGAGTGCACTTGTAGATGTTATGTCAATGATATCTTCACCGATACTCTCATATTTATCCCAAGAACTGCCTGTGACTTCAGGTTCAAAAACCTTTTTAGAACTACATCCGGAAAAAAGAATTAAAGCAGCTGACAAACTTGTTACTAGTATATTTTTCAAAATCTATTTCACCCCGTAATGCAATAATGCTTTAGCAATTCTAAAAAGCGGTGAAGCTTCTGCTATCGTTTGTAGTTTCGAATGCGCTTTGTCAGTTTTTCCCTCATTCATAAGGATGATTGCAGCCTGAACCTGTGCCAAATCTTTATAAATCGCATCTTGAGCTAAAGCGTATGTGGTCAATTCATTCACATCTTGCTTATTTTGTGCCAACTCATATTGCACTAAATCTGCCAAAGGTGCAACTTTTGAATTTTTTAAACTCTCTAAAGTTTTCGTATCCTTATCCGCCAATGCTTTTGAATACATATAAACCTCATGTAAAGCCGGACTCAGTGATTGAAGCTGTGAAAGAGCTTTTGCATCAGAAGGGTTTGTCTGCAAGGCAATCAAGGCAGCATTCGCTTCTTTGGCAGCTGATTCTTTATTCATATCATACACAATATTTCCAGCCACACCGACTACAATTAAAGCCACACCTGCAATAAGAATATTTTTATACTTTTTAACAAATCGCTCAGTAATAACAGATTTTTCAAAAAACTTTTCTTCTGAAGTCAACTCTTCTCTTATCATCTCTATATCGTTTTTAATACTCAAAAAAAATCCTTAAATTAATAATGATGTATATTATCGAATATTTCGTTAAAGTTTCATCAAACACATATCTTTTTTTTGTTACAATCATTGCACAATTATAAAGCCAAGGATTTTTATGCAAGTGGATGAGGTATTATTAAAAAAATTAGAAAAATTATCTTTTTTAAAAATAGCAGATGACAAAAGAGAAGAAATTATAAATCAGATGTCTGAAATTGTAAGCTTTGTGGATAACTTAAGCCAACTCAACACTGATGGTGTGGATGACACTTTTGCTATGAATGATTCAAGCACATTTTTAAGAGAAGACAGACCATCTTGTGACACAAGTGTAAACGATGCAATTCTTAAAAATGCGCCTCAGAGTGCTGATCATTTCTTTATCGTTCCTAAAATAATCGAGTAGAACATGATAAAAGTGTATGGAATTAAAAATTGTGACAGTGTGAAAAAAGCGCTCAAATATTTTGAAAAACATAATTTAGACTATGAACTTTTTGATTTTAAACAAGAGAAAGTTCCTTGTGACACAATCGCATCATGGCTAGAGAAAACTGATTTAAAAACACTCTTCAATGCAAGAAGCACAACCTACCGCACTTTAAACTTAAAAGAGATCAATCCCGACGACACACAAAAGCAGGAATGGCTTTGTAAAGAAAACATGCTTATAAAACGTCCTGTCGTGGAATTCGGTGAAGAACTTCTCGTTGGATTCAATGAAGATAATTATAATGGAGTGTTTTTATGAGTGAAACAGCTGCCCCGAAATCGCTTGATGTTAAAAAGTTGCTTAAGAGTGTTTTAGCCTATGGTTCTTCTGATCTTCACCTTGTTGTGGGAAGTGAACCGCAGATTAGGATAGATAAAGAACTGCGCCCCTTAAACCTTGCAGTTCTCAATTCAAAAGATGTTGAAGAGATGGCTTATTCTCTTATAGAGGATAAACAAAAGAAAGATTTTGAAGAGTATAATGAACTTGACTTTTCTTTTGAACTTGAAAACATCGGACGTTTTCGTGCGAATTACTACCGCACTATTCATGGTATTGCATGTGCTTTTCGGATGATTCCCATAGAGATACCCACTCTCGACGCCTATGGGAACCCTCCGATATTCAAAGAACTTATCAAACGTGAAAAAGGTCTTATTCTTGTAACGGGACCGACCGGTTCTGGTAAATCAACCACACTTGCATCTATGCTCCATGAGATAAACCTGACCGAGAGACGTCATATCATCACGGTTGAAGATCCAGTTGAGTTCGTGCATACAAATATAAAATCGCTTTTTTCACAACGTGATGTGGGAAGCAACACCGCTTCATTCGCCTCTGCACTCAAATATGCACTAAGACAAGATCCTGATGTTATTCTTATCGGGGAGATGCGTGATGCTGAAACTATCGGTGCAGCACTCACTGCCGCTGAAACAGGTCACTTAGTGTTTGGAACACTTCATACAAATTCTGCACCGGGGACTATCAACCGTATCATCGATGTCTTTGACGGTGAAGAACAAGCCCAGGTCCGTGCACAACTCGCAAGTTCATTGGTTGCGGTGGTATCTCAAACATTGATTCCTAAAATCGGCGGAGGGAAAACCGCCACACAAGAGATACTGATAACAAATCCAGCCGTGCAAAACCAGATAAGAGAAGATAAAGTTCACCAAATCTACTCACAAATGCAGTTAAACCAAAAAGAAACACATATGACAACACAAACGCAGCAGCTTATCGAAAAGCTGCAAAAAGGTGTCATCACAAAAGAAAACGCAATCAAAAATTCAAACAGACCTGAAGAGCTGATTAAAATTATAGAGGCATTATAATAAATCTATATATCCTGACATAAAGCGTATAATAAGTTCTATTAACCTAAAATTCAAGAATGAAATCCATATTCCTGATATTATTATCTATAAATATTTTAGCTGCAACAGATATTCAGCCTAAAACTCTTCTTGATTCGATTACGAAGTATGCGGTTCGTATCGGCACAGGTGAAGTGAACTCTTATTATATTTTTGTGGATCCCATGTGCCCTCATTCAAAAAAATTGATAGCACTTCTCTCCAAAGATATGATGAAACAGATTCAATCAACTTATTATGTATTTTTATATAGACTGCCCAAGTTTGAATCTGATAAATTAATCAACTATGTTTACCAGTCTCACAACCCAAAATCTTCTCTGCTCGATATTATGGTTGAAAATAAAAAACCCGATTTAACTTCTTATAAACCGAACACTGCTGAAATCAAAATTGTTGAAAATATAGCTTCTATTGCTAAAGAACTTAAAATGAAAAAAAGACCTTACATAATGCATTTTGAAAACACTTCAATCTTCTGTACAGTCTCAGAAGGAAGTGCACCCTGCCTCGAAAAATTTGATTTTTAAATACTGCTCTTCTATTTTGACATAAGCTGTCATATGAATTTTATGCACTGCAACTATCTTAAGAATAAAGGATTAATATGAGAAATATATACTTAATCATTGCCAAACAAATTGTCGAAGAAGCTGGACGTATTATTCGTGAAGCTCGTGAAACAAACACGTTCACATTTGAGTTTAAATCAGACCATTCACCCATAAGCAACCTTGATCAGCAAGTGCAAGATTATATGACTAAAAGGTTAAAAGACAGTTTCAACATTCAAGTTATGGGTGAAGAGAACTGTGATGAGGTGGATGAGTCTAAACCTTATTGGGCTATTGATCCTATTGATGGGACATGGGCATTTATCACACATGAAAACACCTCAGCAATCAATCTGTCTTTAATAGATAACGGTGAAGTGATTCTTGGTATTGTGTACAACCCTTTCACCCAGGAGTTTTTTCAAACAGAAAAAGGTGCAATGTCTTATATAGGTATGTTAACCTTGCCATTAAGACCAAACCCCACTGTTGCAGTTGTCAACTTTAAACCTGAACGCGAACACCCGATTGTAAGAAGTTTGAATCAGCTTTTCAAAGAAAACAAGATAAAAAAATTAACTTCTATCGGCGGCTCTATCACATACTCTATGTGCATGGTTGCCAAAGGTGCATTCAGCAATTATATAGCTTACTTTGAATCACATGCCAATGCTTGGGATTTATCAGCAGCTTGTATTATTCTTAAAAACAGTGGCGGATTTGTCACTGACCTTGATGGAACGGATATAGACCCCATCAGTCACAAAGGTTATATAGTAGCAAGTGCAAATGGAGAGGCAAGAGATGATTTTTTAGCAATGATGAATCCGCTTTTAAATGGAGAATAATATGCAAATAAATAACAAGGTTTTATCAGTGCCTTTTTTGCGTTCATTGTTTTTTGTGCAAAACAAATGGCACCAGCATGGGATACTCATCCATACTTTACGTGTCACCTACTATACACTTAAAGCTCGTCAGTTTAAAATGCTGATGGCGGCTTTACTTCATGATGTTGGAAAACCCTCCACTGCTTTTGTCAAAGATGAAGAGGATGAAATATATGGTGAATACAGCTTCACCGACCATGAAGAAAGAAGCTATCAGATAATTAAAAACTGGCCCTTGATAAGTGAGTACACGAAAAACCTTGTGCGTTACCATTATCTTATAAGAGATATTAAAAAAAGTGCCACTGAAAACCCGCAAAGATATAAAGAAAAAAAGAAAATATGGGATTCTTTAGATGATGAGATGCATGAAGAACTTAGAACTTTTTTAGAATTTGATGACTCAGGGAAAGGGAGAAAAAGAAGATGAACACAGAATTAAAAGAAAAGTTTTTTGAAGAATTTGACAACTCCTATGGAAGAGACTTAAAAGATGCTAGATGCTTACTTGCAAAAATGCAGTAAAACATCCAGTATAGAAGATCTTGTTTTAGAACTCATAAAGAATTTAAAATTTTTGACCAATATGATTAGATCAGGTGGTGATTATGAAAATCCAATCCAGAATATTTTAGATCTTATCACTGATAGTGGATTGCCATAGTTTTCTAGATAAACCTTACTATTTAACAGCGACTTTGGAGAGAAACGGCCAGATATTTGTATCGGAACAGACTCTTTTCACACAGTTGCCGCATATAGAGGTTATTAAGCCTGAAAGATTTAGAAAAAATGATTTCTGAACTCGAAAACTATGTGAAAGATTTAAAAAACATAACAGTGTGGCACTTACCGACAATCGGCTATTTTTACTTAGATTTTGATATCATTAGCTAAAGGTTGAACGTGGTGTTTTTCATTCTGCTATATTTATGCTATATTCTTCAGTTAGAATTATTACATTAATCTAAAAATTGAGTGTCTATGAAAAAAAATACAATTAAAAATATAACTCTCAAACGTTTAATCCAAATTTTTGCAATTTCAATACTTTCAATTATGTTAATTATGTTTTTAGGATACAGAGAATTCTTTAAATACACAATAGAAGATAAAGCATTGGAGATAGCAAACCTTGTAAAAGCAGGTTTAACATCACATATGAAAGCAGATATCATGGATAAAAGAGACTACTTTTTAAATGAAATTAAAAGCTTAGAAAATATTAATGATATTAAAATTCTTCGTTCTAAGTTTATTAATGAGCAATATGCAAATTCAACACTGAGAAAAGAACTTGACAACATAGATACAGATACATTAATCTCTTTAAATGAACCTTTGTATGAATGGAATGATATTCAAGGTTCAGTGAGGGCCACTATCCCATATATTGCAAATTCACAAGAAAATCTCAACTGCTTGGAATGTCACAACGTAAAGAACGGAGATGTTTTAGGAGCTGTGACTATAGAGATGAATATTGAAAAATATCAATACATTATCCTTAATTACAGCTACATATTTCTTTTTATACTTGTTTTCTTTGCACTTATTATTATTTTAAATGTATTTAATTTTATAGAGAAATACATTACAGAACCTTTATCTCATATTGTCGATGACGGCAAAAAAGCTTATCAATTTCATAATACAATCAATAAAGACCCCTATGAGACAAAAGAGCTTGACGAAGTTGCACAAAATATCAATGACTTTAATACAGATGTTATAAGTAAAGAAGAAGAGTTGCAAAGAAAAAATGATGAGCTGAGTTTATTAAACGATGAAATTGAATTGACTTTAAAAGAAACAATGATGGCTATGGGTAAAATTGAAGAGATACGCTCATTAGACACTAAAAATCATACGCAACGTGTCTCTAAGCTAAGCACTTTAATTGCAAAGGCATACGGACTAAACAAAGAAGATGTTAACTTAATAGGCTTAACTTCACCACTTCATGATATAGGTAAAATTGGTATCGGTGATGCTATTTTACTGAAACCGGAAAAACTTTCTGAAGATGAATTCAACATTATGAAAGAACATGCCACTCTCGGATATGAGGTTCTCAAACACTCTGATAGACTAGTTCTAAAAACAGCAGCGACTATCGCATATTCTCATCATGAAAAATATGATGGCACCGGTTATCCACAGGGTATTAAAGGCGATGAAATCCCATTATTTGCACGTATAGTCGCAATTGTGGATGTACTTGATGCTTTACTTTCAAAACGTGTGTATAAAGAGCAATGGGCACTAAAAGATGTTAAAGAATTTTTACTTCAAGAGAGTGGCAAACATTTTGAGCCTAAATTAGTTTCAGTTGTTTTAGAAAACTTAGAAGAGTATGCTCAACTAATTGATGAACTTACTTAACATGAAACTTTAAGTTAAATAATTATTTTCCACTTGCAAGCAGAGCTTGCTCATAATGGTATGAAATACGCGATAGATGGGAGCTGACCCTTTGGAGCCAACGTATACTTTCTAGATAGTCAGTTCCTTTTTCAACGTTTATCTCTCCTCGCGCTATTTTTTCGACAATCATTTTTCTATATGGTTTTAATCGTTTATGCAGTGTGTTTTTAGTCTTAAAAGAACGTTTGTACATCTGATGCCACTGCTTTGATTTCATAGCTGTTATAATCGATTTAATTGCCATAATCAAACTATCGCGTTCTTTGATGAAGTGTTTTGCTGTTTTTAGTGTGACAGCTCGATCTTCTTCTTCCTCACAGCGTTCATACAGTCTTTGCATATGGTCTAGCGTATGTATGAGAGCAAGCAGTTTTTCCCATTGAGCACCTGATTCACTGTTTAGAGATATCTGATCAACATATACATAAGTCTTATCTAACTCATATCGCAGTTGTTTTATATTGATTCGCTTAGTGATTGAATCATCGAGAATAGCATTTATATGACCTAAGAGTGCTATAATCTCGTTATATATACTGTTTTGCACTGCCATAAGCGCTATACTTGGCTGCTCAAGCAATGACTCATCCAATCCTTGCGTGTATAATGACTTTTTTTTCGGAATCAATTTAAACATCAACCTGGCAAAACCGCGGGTGAAGGGTAAGATGATTATAAGACCTAAAATATTGAATGCACTATGAAAAGCTACGAGCATAATCTCCGGATTGGCACTAAGTGCCCTTGGGAAAAAATTCTCAACAATGATTATAAACGGACTGATTAAAAATAAAGCGCCAACAGCAGTCATCATATTATAAATAACATGTGAAAAACCTGTACGACGGGCTTCTAGTGATTGTCCAACAGTGGCCAGCACAGCTGTAATGGTGGTGCCCACATCCATACCGATAACAATGGCCGCAGCTTGCTCAAAGTTTATTGTTCCCACAAAAAGAGCACTAAGAGCCATAGCCACACCTGCACTTGATGATTGAGTGATTAATGTGAAGATTATTCCAAAAAACACCAGTTTCAAGCGGCCAATGAATGTATCTGAAGGAAAATTATCAGGGGTGATAAACTCTGCAAAACCTCCCATACCTTGCTGAATAAGTGTGATACCGACAAAAACCAATGAAAATCCAGCAATGGAGTATCCAATAGTTGCAACTCTATTCTTGGCAAAGAGGCGTAATAATGCTCCCAGAAATACAAAAAACATCATTATATTCCCAGTCTGAAGTTTAAATCCGAGCAATACAACAATCCACCCCGTGATGGTGGTTCCGATATTTGCACCGAAGATAATACCAAGAGACTCAGTAAAACCAATCAACCCGGCCCCCACAAAACCGACAGCTGCAACAGTGGTCGCACTTGAAGAGCCTAAAATAGTTGTTGTTATCAATCCTGTGATTGCACCACTCAGCGGTGAATGAGTGTATCGGACCAAGACAGAACGCATTGCATCCCCGGCGAGCTTGTTCAAACCGTCTGTTAAAATGATGATACCGAGTAAAAAAAGCCCCAAACCACCGATGGTTTCAAAGATAGAATTAGAGTTTTCTGCAAGAAAGTTTATTATCATGATTTAAACTCCATCTTAAGTCTTATCTTCTAACAATTCTTTTATC
>JACNLH010000071.1:5608-13691 GCA_014381585.1 Candidatus Sulfurimonas ponti | reverse complement strand
GCTTTCATTTCCAGTCCATCATTTATTATAATAATTTAGCTTCAATTTTTCTAGTTGGAAGAATAATACGAAAACACTATGGAGTGATTATGAAGATAAGCCACCTCTATAAACCATATATCTGCTCTTCTCCATAGTTTCTTCATAGTGCTCATGTAAAATTCATCATACAAAATATGAGGAGTTATTATGGATATGTGTTCAATCGGTGTTGGTTTAGCTGTATTAATCGGTTTTATTGTCGGTCTTTTACTTGACGTAGATACTTTTGCGGGTGGAATTTTTTCTATACTAAAAGGTTCAAAAAATAAAGATAAAGATAAATAGAAGTATGGATGCTTTTATTTACGAAATAATCGTTTATAATTGCTCTCATATATAATTTGGGCTTCATCTGTGGTTAAATCTCTGTGATTTATTTTTTGACAAAGACCAAGAAACAGAGCATGCAGTTCTTGAATATATAAATCAGATGATTTAGCATGTTTGTTCCAAATAGCTAGATTATCTTCATTCTCACAATCAGAAGTGTCATAATCACTATTATCAAAGCTTAATGCTTCAGGTTTTTTTTGATACGTATTCTTAATCTCTTTAAACACATTCACCGGTCTTGCGGATAATGTGTTTATAATCACATCTTTACTGAGTGCTATTGCCACTAACTCATTGCGGGCGTTGAAAACACCGGCTCCTGATGTATCTTTTTCAAATTCAGTATTAATGATTAAAACATTGTTTTTTATTTTAGAAACCATGGCTTCAAGTAAAAAATTTTTAGCATTTAAAATAAAAACTTTATCTCCAGGTATATTTTTTTGCAAAGATATTTTTGCAAAATCAATATTCTTCACCTCTGCATAAAGATATGCCAGATTATTTTCAACAGACACTTCTCCAAGCTTAACATTGTACTCCGCACCTTTATAATCAACCGCCACAATACTTTTTGCTGCGTCTATGTTGTGATATGCAGTCACGAGCTTTCCATTTCTTGAGAGAGCAACTGCTGTTGCCACACTTATAGTATTATCTTCAGTTTGTATTTTTAATTGATAGGTGACTTGCTTGAGCTTTTCTATATCAGCGGTTTTAGCCTGTGCTTGCTTTGACCAATAAACACATTCTTCTTTATCAACTTCATTAAGCTCATCAGAACAATGAATCTTAATCAAACCGCTCACGGCAAGTTCTCTTATCTTTTCTTTTGAATTTTTGTATATTTCTTCTGCTTTAGCTGTCTTTTGCGGTATGTTTAAATTCTTGTAAAATTTATACGTTCTTTGAGCCAAGGTGTTCGTTTGATTATTATCAATGTCTATCATATCTTCTAAGTAAACTAAGGTGTCTTCATAAGTGGATTTCACATCTGCGTGAATACTTAATGTTAGCAATAAAATTAATATTATTTTTTTCATGCCTGCTTCTTTATATCTAAAATCACTCTTTTCTAAACTTTATCATTTTGAACCTTTCACCTAAAAAGTCCGGTAAGATCAACATCTTTGCTTTTTCAAGTTCTTGCTTATAAATTTTTTCATCCGCATTTTTTTGCAATATCTCTAAAAGCTCTAATATTCCCATATCAACAAGAGCCACCATTTGTGCTTTGAGTTCCACAAATTTCACCCCTGCATCTTCATATGCGTCTTTGACATGTTGAAATGTCACATCGTATGTGATATCCGATTTTGCAAAAAGTTCGTCCCGTTTTATATCTTCTGCAAAAAATGGAATCACTTCATGTTTTGCATACACTCTTAATGAAAAGTCCGGTCTAGCCGCCATTTCACCATAATCAAAACTCATAAACTCAAATTTTTTAGCACTCAGAGCCATCTCATTTGCAAACTCTTCATAACCAAGAGCTATTTCACCACGGTCTTTAAAGTATTTATCAGCCTTATACTTCACCCAGTCATTCTCAGTGTCAAAATGTATTTCATGCCCTTCGACTCTTGCTGTTTTACCTTTAAAATAAAGCTCACAAGGAAATGCATCAAATATCTCATTTGCAATAAAAAAGGCATTTTCACATCGAAGTTCGCTCAAAGATTTGTACTGCGTTAAAGAAACAGCATCTCCGAAAGATTCTTCAAAATACTTTCTTTGATGCTCTTGTAAATCATCAAAGCGCTCAATAATCACGAACTTTAAAGTACTGAGCAGTGTCGGTTTAAGCGTATATATAAACTCAATCACATCCGCTAAAAAATAACCATGATGCGCACCGATCTCACAAACAACTGCATCTTCATTTAAAAACCCTTCTTCAACTAAAGAAACAATATGCTTAGCTATCGTTCCTCCAAAGAATTTACTCGTGCTCACTGCTGTATAAAAATCACCACTCTTACCTATGTTTTTATATGTCGCATAGTAGCCATCTTCACCATACAACCACTCAGTCATATACTCGCTGAAAAGTTTAGTCATCTACATACATCTCATATAAATTCAATAGCTCAACTTGCTTATCAAGATCGTAGACCTTAGAATCCAATTCCGACATATGTAAAGAGTTTTCAAGTAACTCCACATCATACTCTGTTTTATATCCGGCACCAAAAAGCTTCTTAGTGTCATCTAACAACTTAGAATATATCTCAATATTTTCTACGCTGAGTGCTTGTTTTTTTTCTAAATTATCTAAACTTTGCATAACTTTTTCAAACAAAGAGTTCATCTCTCTATCTTTATCCAGTGCTGAAATTTCTGATTTTAAGTGTTGCAGCTTAGCAGATTCAATATCTCTAAAAGTGTTGATATGTAAAGGTATACTGACTTTAAAACCATAATCATAATAATCTTTTTCAGCACTTCCAAATTTAAAAGGAGAATCAGTCTTAGTCCAGTTATATCCACCTGTGAGGCTGATCATAGGAAGGTACTTAGCTCTAATGATCCCTCGGTTTTCTTCATCTCTCTTGGCAGCACTTTTTGCCATCTCTATGGCGAGGTTGTTTTCTAAAAACTTATCTTGATTAATAAGTTCTAAACGGGGTATAAATGCATTTTCATAATCTGTATCACTTATAATTTTAAAATTAGATATCAGTGTCTCTTTTGATGTTTCAACATCATAAAGAGCTTGAATCGACAGATTTCTTTCTATAATGGCATTGTCCAAAAAACCCGAATCAAGCTGTCCGCTTAAATACTGTTCTTTTTTGAGTTCTAAATTTATTTTTGCATTTTCTATCTGCAGTTTTTGCTTTTGTATCTTTAAGTCGACTTGACGAATCTGCATCAAAAGAGAGATCGCATCTTTTATCATTTTTCTTTTCGCCACATCTATAGAATAATCAGCATATTTTTTTGAAGCATTTGCATGTTTTATGCTATAAAATATCCCTCCACCCCTAAAAATAGGTTGGTCTATTTTGATAGCTGCACTTTCACTGAGCTGCACTTTTTGATAAGGGTTGCTTTTTGAATAGCTGTAGTTTAAGTTTATTGGATTGATCCAAGAATCTTTTTCCATCAAACTATCTTCTGCATTTTTCTTATATTCATAAGAAAATATCTCTTTTTTATTCTCTGAAATATAAGAGTCTAAAGATATTGCTTCTTGCGAGAATAAGCTAACTGATACTGCTAATAGCGCGATTGAGAGATGTAAAACCTTCATCTATTTCCTCTTTTGTTATAGTTAGCGGCGGTAAAAATCTTAAAGTGTTTCTTCCTGCTTTAAGAACCATCACCCCGTTTTCTCTTGCACTTAGAATGATTTTTCCAAGTGTGTCTGCATCTTTAACCCGTAAGCCGCACATCATGCCGATACCCACTTTTTGAGTGAATATTTCACTGTATTTTGCTTGCAACTTTTCCACTTCTTTGTTGAAAAGAATGATATTTTTCTCCAACTCTCCACTTTCTTTATACTCTTTTAAAATATCCATAACTTCACAAGTCGCAGCAGTGCATAAGTAGTTACCGCCAAAAGTGGAACCATGATCCCCCGCACTTAGGACATCTTTAAGACTTGTCATCACAACTCCTATAGGAACTCCGCCACCGACACCTTTAGCCAAAGTCACAATATCCGGGCTGATTCCATACACTTGAGATGCTAAAAATGCACCCGTTCTGTATGCACCGGTTTGCACTTCATCCACTATAAGCAAAACACCGCGTGATTTTAAAAGTTTTTCCAAGCCTTGCACCGCTTGTTTATCTTGGGGTTGCACACCGCCCTCCCCTTGAACCAACTCTATCATCACTGCACAAGTGTGATCATCCAAAAGAGATTCTACTTGTTCAATATTCTCAGCATATACAAAACCGTCTGGAAAAGGTCCGAAATAGTTATGCATCGACTCTTGACCCGTTGCTTTGACTGTTGTGATTGTACGTCCATGAAAAGAGTGTTGCAAGGTGATAATCTTATACTTCTTCACCACACCGTTTATTTCACCGAACTTTCTTGCAATTTTAATAGCCCCTTCATTCGCTTCAGCACCGCTGTTTCCAAAAAAACACTGCATATCATAACCAGAAGCTTCTACAATTTTTTGAGCAGCTTTTGCTTGAGGTGCGATGTTATAAAGGTTTGAAATATGTGTTATCTTTGAGATTTGAGAGCTTATAGCATTGTTCACTCTCTTATTTGCATGTCCCACACTTACAACTCCGATTCCTGAGGTGAAATCAATATACTCTTTACCCTCACTGTCTCTTAGTCTTGCATTTTCACCACTTACAAACTCCACATCTGCTCTTGCGTATGTAGGTAAAACATATTTTTTATCTAATTCTTTTGTATTCATATTTTTTCCATTTTATTTATCTTGTTTATATTTTATAAATTTTTTATATTTGGCGGTGTGGAATGTGCCTTTTTATAGGTTTCGAGTTTTTCTGTCTCATCCATTTTCACCACCCAGTTCTTTAGAGAATCTCTATCCCCTTTATATTCCATGTATGGAATCCCTTCACCGCAGCTTGATTCAAGAGCATATATTTCAAAAATAAAGAAGTTTCTCACTAAACTCTCTTTTTCATTAAAGATCTCTAAATAATGATAAAAATCTTCACTCTCATTTTCCACCACTCTTGCTTTACAAAAAAGTCTTAAAATCATCGCTTTTTCTTCGAAAGAATTAAAAAGCAATGTAAACTCTCCATCATTTATAGCATCCCGATAGGTTCTGTTTCCACTTCCAGGATAATCTAAAAACACTAAAGTGTTTTCACTTAGCACCTGTATTGTATCGTAACCTTTTGGAGAAAGATTCACCTCATTCTCTGAAGCACTTGCTATGTAAAATAATTTTTGTTGACTGATAAATTCTTTATCTTTATCTCTTAGTGCTTTATACTGCTTTCCCAATCCAACCACTCCCTATTTTAATTCCACTTTCGCCAATTTAGAAAACACTTTTGGTGAAGTGATGATTATCTGTGCTTTATATTTTGATATATTTTTTGAATCTGCTATATTTAAAATTCTTGATATTTTATACTGACTTAGAACTCCGTCAATATAAATTTTCTTATTATCAAGATCCGCTAAATCTTCTTCATCTAAGTAAATAGTTAATAAAGCGCGTGATACATCCGCAACTTGTGCCAATGGAGTGGAAATTCCAACAACCTGACCAGCTTTAACAGCTATAGAGTAAAGTACAAATCCCTGTGCGACGAGATTTTTATCACTAATAGAGCGTTTTAAGTGTGCATGACGTAATTCAAGGTCTGCTATTTGTATCTTAAGATTGTTTATATCTTTCATTGTGTTTAGATATGAATTTTCACTGCTTATAAGATCATAAAATTCTTTATCTTTTTCAAGCGTTGATTTGATTTTCAATGATTTAATATTGTCATAATTTTTTCTTTTCTTTAACAATAATTTATCTAAATTTTTTATAATATTTTCATTTGCCTTCACTGTGTTTCTCAAATAAATCAACTTTGCATCAATAGAGTTAATTTCTTTGTTATCAAGTTCTGCATCAATTTTTATGTAAGACTTTGAAGAAAGCTTTTTACCTATCATGTTGTCATCGGTGAAGAGCACCAAGCCAGATACATTTGAAGAAATATTTCTAATTTCATAAGGTTCAACTTTGGAATAATAAACTTTTGAAAAGAGAAATGAACTTAAAAACAATACTGATAATATAACTTTCATAAAACTGCCTTTGTAATTATTGAGATATATTCTACCAATACATCACTTAACATTCAAGCATATTTCATTTTATTTACGCTACTATTTACTAATATTTAAATAAAGGGTGTTCATGTCTGTTTTAGATAATGTTGATGCAGCGACAAACTTGGCAAAGAATAATGAACTGCAGTTGCTTGTTTTTAGAATAAATGAAAGTGAAGGTTCTGCTTACTATGCTATAAATGTTTTTAAAACAAGAGAGGTGGTTGAATCTAAAAATCATCATTTAACACAAATACCGTCTTCTCACCCTTTACTTGAAGGAACCATAATTTTACGTGGTTTACAAATCCCTATACTCAATCTTCCATTATGGTTGGGTACCACACTTAAACAAGAGGAGGTTAAAAAATCGAATATCCTTATTTGTGACTTTAACGGTGTGGTGATTGGTCTTAGAATAATGTCTGCCTATAGAGTCATTAAAAAAAACTGGAATGAAATGCATGCCCCTGATAGTTATAGACTCAAAAATGAAGGTGTGGTTATGAATGACACAAGACTTGAAGATGGTTCATTATGCCTAATTTTAGACTATGAAAAACTTCTTGCAGATGTTATACCCCAAGCAATGGTTGATGTGCTTGAATCACCTTCTAATATACTGAATATTCCATTGCCTGCAAAACTAAAAACAGGAACAGTTTTAATAGCAGAAGACTCTAGAACTGCTCAAAAGCACTTAAGCCAAATTTTTGAAAATGCAAATTTGGATATGAGAATATTTGACAATGGAAAAAAGCTTGTAGATTATATAAATTCTATGCCGGATCCAACTATTATTCCGGCTGTGATTACAGATATAGAGATGCCTGAAATGTCAGGTTTCACTGTTTTACAAATACTAAGACGTAATCCCTTAACACAAAAGTTGCCAATTATTGTAAACAGTTCTATGAGTAGTGATAATAACAAAAGAGAAGCTGAAGGCTTAGGTGCAAGCGGTTTTATAGATAAAACTAAAAGTCATAATATTATTCCTATTATTATAGAAGCTATGAATAAACATACCTAACAAGCTAAAATATTTAAAAATAATATAGCATTCTTAAGCAGGATTTTATTATTTATATACTATATTCAATTCTTATTATATATATAAGCTGGAGTAAATATGAATAAAAATAAAATTATACTTGCTAGTTCATTTGTGTTGTTATCCGCAATACTTGTTTATACAAATTTTCAAGAAGATGAACAAACTGTAACAGTGATTAAAGAACCTGAATCTATAAAAACTCTTTCAAAAATTGAAAGACCTAAAGCTGTAAAAACAACTCAAGAAGATGAAATAATTATAGAAGAGTCACCTTCTATAGTCCCTGAAATAAAAAAGAAAAAAGAAAGTTTTCAAACAAAATATCAACTTTCAATCCTCCCTGAAAATATGAGTGTACAAGAGAAAAAACAGAGATTTAATGAACTTATAATCCCAGCTGTGAATAATGTATATACTAATTTAGAAAAACAATACAATGAAGTAAAACTACTTGTTGAAACCAGAGCAGATTATGAAAAAATTCTATCTCTAATGAAAGCTTATAATGCAGTGAATACTCAAGATTTATTAACTAGACTCAAACCACATCCAAAAAGCATTGCTATAGCACAAGCAGCTATACAGAGTGGATGGGCGACTTCAAGATTTACACTTATAGCAAATAACCTTTTTGGTGTTTGGTCTTTTGATGAAAATGAGCCAAGAATTCAAGCTAACGAAGACGAAACTATCTATGTAAAACGATATTCTTCACTCAATGAGTCAATCCAAGACTACTACAAACTTTTAGCAACCAGTCCACTTTTTGAGGAATTCAGACAAGAAAAAATGAAAACAAATGACCCATACACATTAATCCAATCATTAGATAAATACTATAAAGAAGGCGATGATTACGCTACAGG
>JACNLH010000071.1:0-5188 GCA_014381585.1 Candidatus Sulfurimonas ponti | reverse complement strand
TTTGACACACGAGCTGCCATTGGAACTGCTGAAACTCCAGCTGAGCCGATTAATGGATTCACTTTATGTCCAGGGAACATATTCATAACTTTAGCCATAAGCACGCCAGAAGCAGTACCTACAGAGAATGCAACAATACCAAGAGCCATAATAAACATAGTGTCTGGAACTAAGAACTCATTTGCTGCCAGTTTAGAACCAACACCAAGACCTAAGAAAATAGTCACTATATTTATAAGTGAGTTTTGAAGCGTATCATTAAGACGCTCAACAACACCTGATTCTTTTAAGAAGTTACCGAACATAAACGCACCGATTAGCGGTGTTGCTGCTGGAAGAACCAAAATAGCAAGACTTAAAACCATAATAGGAAACACCAACTTTTCTAAACGAGAGACATGACGCAGTGTAGTCATCTTGATTTTACGTTCCGCTTCAGTTGTCAATGCTTTCATAATCGGAGGTTGAATAATCGGAACCATAGCCATATATGAATACGATGCAACAGCAATAGCACCCAATAATTCAGGGGCAAGCTTTGTGGCAATAAAAATCGAAGTTGGACCATCAGCCCCACCAATAATTGAAATAGCTGAGGCTTGCTGTAATGTAAAATCAGCCATACCCATTTGAGTTAGTGCAACAGCACCAACAAGTGTTCCAAAAATACCAAACTGAGCAGCTCCGCCAAGAAGTGCTGTTTTAGGGTTTGAAAGCAATGGACCAAAATCAGTCATAGCTCCAACCCCCATAAAAATAAGAATTGGAAACATCTCATTGGAAAGTCCCATATTGTAGATAACACCTAAGAAACCGTGTTCTCCCGCAATACCTGCTATAGGGATATTTGCAAGTAAACCACCAAATGCAATTGGTAAAAGTAAAAGAGGTTCAAAACCTTTTCGAATAGCCAACCAAAACAAAAAGAATGTAACAAATATCATAAGAACACGACCCCATGACTTATGAAAATCACTCATCTGTTCACCATGTGAACTTAATTCATTTGGATCTGGATTTAGTATAGCATTTATACCTGTTGAGGCTAAGAATCCTCCAACCATTTGTGTAAAAGGTTGACTTACATATGTCTCTTCTTTATGCGTAGAAACAGCTTCCGTTGAAGCTGGAGCACTAGCATAAAGAGAAGTAAAGCTAAAAAGCATTAGAGCTAGTAATTTTAAGACAAAAAATTTCATTTTCTTATCCTATTACTGCTACAACTTGACCTTCTACAACTTTATCATTTGTAGCAACGTTAATTGATTTAAGTACACCTGATCTTGTTGCAACTACATCTATTTCCATTTTCATAGACTCCAGAATCATAATAACATCACCGTCATTCACAGTATCATTTGGATTCATTACAATTTTCCAAACATTTCCTGGAAGAAGTGCTTTAATCTCTAAATCATCACCAGAAGCTGTTGCTTGAGGTCTTGGAGCTGAAGCAACTGCAGCCGCTTCGCCATTTACTTCCGTTACTTGAATGTTTGCATCACCTTCTGCAACTTGAACACTAAACTTTTGACCATCCACCACTACTGTATAATTTCCGCTACCCATATTTGAACTCCCTTCTTCGTTACAATCTTTTTTCATTTGTGATATTTTACGTACATTTAATTCGCCTTTACCTTTTAGGAATGCGATACCTTTCTCCTGACATGCCGCTGCAATGAAGATATTTTCTTCTGTTATTTCTATATCTTCTTCTTTTAGCTTATCAATTGCATGTTGCAGTGATTTCGTTTCATCAGCATTTGCCAAAGTAAGTGCATTTTCTGTTGTAGGCTCAAGTCCTAACTTCTCAGAAGCAATTTTTACGATTTCTGGATCCGGAGCAACCGGAGTTTTACCAAAGTAACCAAGAACCATTCTTCCATATCCTGGCGCAATTGCATTCCAAGGACCTTGCATAACGTTGTTTAGTGCTTGCTGGAAGTAAAATTGAGATACAGGGGTTACGGATGTACCATAACCGCCTTTTTCAACCACCTCTTGCATAGCTGCGATAACATCTGGAAATTTATCCATAATTCCATTGTCTCTCATCATTTGCGTATTTGCAGTCAATGCTCCGCCTGGCATCGGTGAAAATGGGATAATAGGTGAAACCATAGTTGCTTCTGGTGGCACAAAATAATCTGAAAGACAATTTTGAAGCTCTTTTTCATATGTAAGAATTTTATCTATTTCAAGTCCGCCAAGGTCAAAATCAAGACCTTTTGTTGCATGAAGCATCGTTAAAATATCTGGTTGAGATGTTCCGCCGCTCACTGGTGATGCCGCCATATCTATACCGTCAACACCAGCTTCTAATGCTGCCATATAAGCAGAAACAGACACACCTGCAGTTTCATGCGTATGTAAACGAAGATGTGTGCCCTCAGGAACAATACTGCGAGCCATTTTTATCGTTTCATATACTTTATGAGGATTTGATGTTCCAGATGCATCTTTAAAACAGATACTGTCATAAGGGATACCGCTATCTAAAATTTCACGAAGTGTTTTTTCATAAAAATCAACTGTATGTGCACCATGGCATCCCGGAGGTAAATCCATCATTGTCACAACCACTTCGTGCTTAAGTCCGTGATGAGAAATTCTTTCACCAGAGTACTTTAAATTTTCAACATCATTTAAAGCATCAAAGTTACGAATTGTGGTTGTACCATGTTTTTTGAAAAGTTTTGCATGTAAATCAATTAACTCTTTTGAACCTGTATCCAACATTACAGTATTCACACCACGGGCAAGTGTTTGAAGATTTGCATCAGGTCCGACAATTTTACGGAACTTATCCATCATTTCAAAAGCATCTTCTCTTAAGTAGAAGTATAAAGATTGAAATCTTGCACCTCCACCAAATTCGAAGTGCTTGATTCCTGCTCTTTTTGCAGCCTCAACAGCTGGAAAAAAGTCATTCATCAGTACACGGCCACCGTATACTGATTGGAAACCATCTCTAAAACTTGTATCCATTACATCTATAAATTTTTTAGCCATGCTTATCCTTCTCTATGATGAGTTATTGCTGCCGTAATAGCTGCAATAACCTTTTTGTTATCTTGTTTTTTTGTCACTGTTGCATCAGGATTCTGATGCGGCTCTGGGAAAAATTTATGTACTACAATTGACAGTATGTTCATACTGACTATCAATATAATTAGAAATAAGAAAACCGTTCCCATTCCTAAACCCATAAATTTAAAGCCCTCTAGTATGAGGTTCGTCTCCATAAATTACCTTTTTGTCATAATTTGTTGGCTGATTATAGTATAAAGATGTTTAAAAAAAGTTTGCAAATGAATTGAAAATTTTAAAATTACCAGTTTGTTACCTTTTGATTATATACTTCGAAAAATATTAATATTAGGACTGGATTAATGGTAAAGCAACATGTGCAAAGATTTGGAGTGATCAATACTCTTGAGGGCTATTCATATTTAGTATTGCTATTTATTGCAATGCCCCTGAAATACCTTCTTGGTGTGGCTATAGCTGTTAAGATTGCAGGAATGCTTCACGGAGTGCTTTTTATTGGCCTTGTTCTATTGATGATACCTGCATATTTACAAGCCAAATGGAAATTTAAATGCAACCTGTTATTTTTCATAGCTTCCCTTATCCCATTTGGCACTTTTTTCACTAGAGCAAAAATTAAAGCTTATGAATAAGCTAATTTAGTTAAAATTAGCCCTATAATTTAAAAGGAATCGAATGATAGTTGGAATGAATGAACAAGATTTTCTCGCGTATGTAATCTTCGGTGTTATTTTAAACTTTGCGTTTTCAATACTGTTTGGGATGTATTTAAGTAAAAATATCGGCATGCAAGAGATGATAGAATCCAAAGGTGACAAACAACAATCTCTTTTAGTGAGCATCAGCCTTTTTATACCTTTTGCTAAAATGTTAATAACTCTTTACAGAGTGGCAATTTTACAGATTTATTTTTTAGATAAAGGTCATTCCCATAAAGAATTTTGGGTTTATATGACAAATAAATAACTAGCGCAGTTTTTTGAACTACTCTACATTATTCAATATGTGATGCGCACTCTTTTATAATATTTTCTTTCCAAATTCCTTCTTGATTGGCTTTTGCTTTTTTTTCTGCATTGTGAAAATAATGACTGTATTCTTTATCTTGAAATAAAGGTTTTTTCATTGCCAAACCTTTTTCAATAAGAAACTCTGATAAGGTTTTTTCACCTGCAATATTAATGATGCAGTTATTATCATTTTTAAACACAATAGGATATGATTGATAAACTTTCATTTTTGAACTTGTGTAATGTGCTAAATCTTTTCTTTTATTATAAAAATCTTCAATAGACTTTTTACAAGTGGAATTTTTGGCTGCTTTTTTATAAATTTCATCTATTGTGACAACACCATAAGCTAGGCACGAAAACTTTTTATTTTCATATGTAAATTCCAGAATATCATTACTTACAATATTCACCAATGTAGCCAAAGATGGCTCTTTCGCCATAAGTGTTTGCATAAATACAAAAAGGAAAATAAAAATATTGAAAAATTTATACATACTAAGATTTTATCATGATATAATTAACTTATGAATGATTTTAAACTCAAAATAGTCCTTGCTGCACTGACAGGTGTTGTATTTTCTTTTATATTTATACTCCTGGCATTTGTCTTACCAAGCAAAAAAGCAATTATTATTGAGAAAAAAGCAAAAAATAAATTAGAACATATCTCCAAGTCCCTTAGGGATAAGTGATTTATATTAAAAAGAGTTCTTAACTTTTATCAATCTTAGTGTATTAAAAGCATGCTGGGGTCTTAGGATAGTCACACAGGCGAATAAACCTTCTAAGTATAAAAATATCATATCTAAATCATCTTCTTTCATAATCTTTTCTAAAAGTCTTTGAGCATCATAAATACGAAGGTTTCTTGCAACACCGAGATTCTTATGCGCTAATTCACGAAGAGGTGTGTAATCCATATGCTTACCGCTATCTGCATCTAATCGCAAGCCTTTTATATAAGCTAAAAATGTCATATTAGACTTCACTATTTGTATTACATAATCTTCTATGAGATGATTCACTAAGTCTAGTTCCAAACCTAGTTCCTCTATGGCATCATCAGGAGTGTACTTATAATTGAGTATGTTCAAATCCACTAATTCATTTGTAAAGAGATG
>JACNLH010000179.1 GCA_014381585.1 Candidatus Sulfurimonas ponti | reverse complement strand
TTATGACATTTTGCATATTATATCCCCTACTTCTTTTTGTAACGATGCACCCACCACTCCACATTTAACCTTCAGTAAAAAGCATATTTTCTCTCTATGGGATGGTGTTAGGCATTCATAATTCCCCATACCCTTACTTATAACCAAGTCAGCCTCATCAAAAAGTGTCTGTGCATTTTTATTTGCTCGTGTGTATGCAAAGCCGGGCGTGTTCACACCGCTGTCCACTAAATCACATAAGCTGTCAAATCCACATTCTAACGCTTCTTTCATAGTCACATCATTTATAATGGGATTTCCTCTCACCATATAGCTAAACGTAGCTTTGGGATATAAGTTAATCAGAGTTTCTATAAAGAGATAATCAAAGATATGTTCACCGACATTATCTCCAAGAACTACAATAGCTGTTGCATTTTTTAATTCTTTTTCAAATACAGTCATATCATTATGAGCAAAATCAGTATGAAAAATCTTCTCAAGTTCTTCTTCTAAGTCAAACTCCACGGCAGCAGCTAGATCTATAACATTTCCGGCAACTGCAATTTTCGTTGCAGTGAGAAGCTTATCCTCTGAGTGAAGCAGTTTTTCTTTTAAAAAAGGAATGAATGAGAGTGCTTTTTTTGTTGAGAGTGCTTTCAGCTCATCGTACAAGTCTTCTTTATGTGCAATCTCTGCCATTTTTTCATATACATAGGATGCTATTTCAGGTGGATTTTGTTCATATGAAAAATCTTTAGAAAGTTCTTCAACTGTGGATATAAGAGTTTTAGAGAGTTCTTTGTCAGCGCCTATAGCGGCGGACACCTTAGCACTTTGGTTGACAATACAAGCAACACAGGCTTCATCAATATTCACTGCTTATCACTTCTCAGCGTGTTCTTCAATGGTTTTATTCCACATCAGTTTATATTTTCTTCTCATGAACTCCACTTCTTGCTGAGAAAGTTTTAACTGTTCTGTTAAAGTTGCGATTGTATTTCTATCTTCATCATAAAGTTCTTGCAGTGAAGTAAGAGCATCTTTTAAAAACTGATTCTCCATTCTTACTGATTCAAGCGTTTCATCTTTTGCATCAAGAACTTTCTCATGAAGATTTATGATAGTGCCTATTGTTTTTTCGATAAAGTCAGGTTGGACAACTAATTCCTGAGTGTTTCTTGCAGAGAGCTCTGCAAGCTTTTGAGGGATAACCGTACTCACAGCACCATGGGATGGATTTATCATTCGGATACCATCTTGAACGATAACCGTAAGTTTTTCATTTTCAACCAGGTCATCTATAGATGCCATGCTTAAACCTGTCAACTCACAATAAGCTTCGTCACTCATCCATTCCATGTATAATCCTTTAATTTATTTCATAAATTTAAGGAAACCTTCACATATATTAAACACAAAAAGGAAGTAATTCCTTTTTTACGCTAACGCTAAGTTTCCTTCGGCAGGAGGCCCTCGGCATTAATGCCTCTTAAATTATATTTATAAGCTGATAATCGTTTCTATCTCTGAAGAATCCATTTCAACTTTTTTAGCTTTAGCTATTCTATCTTCTTTTAACTTCACTGCCAACTCTTCGTTATTAAGTGCTAAAATTTGCATTGCTAAATATGCTGAGTTTATCGCTCCGGCTTTTCCTATCGCGACTGTGGCAACTGGCATACCTGCCGGCATTTGCACAGTTGATAAAAGTGCATCAATTCCAGATAATGCTGATCCAGACATAGGCACACCGATGATAGGCTTCACTGTTTTAGAAGATAAAACACCTGCTAAGTGTGCAGCCATACCAGCTGCAGCGATAAACACCTGAGCACCTTTTGCTTCCGCTTCAGCAATATACTTCGCTGTTCTCTCAGGTGAACGGTGTGCTGAAGAGATAATCATCTCATAATTAACACCGAATGCCTCAAACGTGTCAGAACACGATTTCATCACCTCGTAGTCACTTTTTGAACCCATTACAATTGATACAAATTTCATTTATTATATTTCCTCATTAAAATTTTATAATGCAATTATACATTATTTTTAGGGTTAGTTCCCATATCTGGATGCGCTGGCACTCTTAGAAATGTATATGCCGGCATTTTAGTTGGAAGCGTGATAGGGTTTGTATTCCCGCTATGCACTGCTTCTAGAACTTTTTTATTCTCAGCAAGCAACTGTTTGAGTTGTAAAAATATTTTTCCATCTCTTTCATATGTTGAGCCTATTTCATTATCAACTATTTCAATTTTTGAGCCAAGCGGTGCCACTATCTCCATTTCATCATTTGGAAGTGTTTTATACTTACATAGAAAATGAGTCCCCTCTTCCTTGACAACTCCACTCACTTGATGTGTGCCAAGTTGCATAGAAAAATCTAAACTTTGTGTATCATTTCTCTCAAATGGACGGGATATTAAATAAGCATCCGTATAGCCACGATTTTGTAAAGATTGTAACTCGTACTGATATTTTTCATGGTTAAATTCTTCATCATAATAATCATCAATAGCCATTCTATACGCTTTAGCAGTTGTAGCAGCATAGTAAGCAGTCTTTGTGCGCCCTTCTATCTTCACCGAATCCACCACACCGCTATCAAGAATCTCTTTCATATGTGAAGCAAGATTCAAATCTTTTGCATTCATAATGTAAGTTCCAACACCTTCTTCCTCTTCAAGTCTAAAAAGAGTTCCTGTATCAGGGTTTGCTGCATACATCTCATACTCAAACCTGCAATCATTTGCACATGAACCACGATTTGGCACACGGCCGCTTTGAAGTGTCGATATCAGGCATCTTCCACTATACGCAAAACACATAGAACCATGCACAAACACTTCAAGTTCTAAATCAGGAAGTTCTTTTTTTATCGCCACCAAATCTTTTAAAGATATCTCGCGTGCTGTGATTATACGAGTGGCGCCCATTTCATGATAAATCTGTGCATCAAGCACATTCATAACATTTGCTTGAGTTGAAAGGTGAAGCGGCATACCCGGTGCTAAATCATGGCAAAGTTTAAGCACTCCTGGAGTTGCCACGATGAAAGCATCCGGTTTTAATTCTGCCATCGCCACAATATGCTTTTTGAGAAGACTTAATTGCGAATTAAACGGAAAACCATTTATTGTCGCGTATACCTTTTTACCCCGCTCATGCGCGTAAGTAATTCCCTCTGCAAAGTCTTCCATTGAAAATTCTTTTCCAGAACGAATTCTAAGAGAAAAATGAGAAACACCCGCATACACAGCATCTGCACCAAAGTCAAATGCGATTTTTAATTTCTCCAGCGTTCCCGCCGGAGACAGTAATTCAACTTTATTCATTAATTTCCAAACTGAGCCAATAAGGCTTCAATATCATCTGTAGATGCTAAGTCATTATGAGTATCACCTGCAATATGTGTTGCAGAGGAAACTCTCTTATCATCATCAACTTTACCTTCAAACAGAGTGTTCATATACTTAGAAAGTGAACGCATTACATTAATGACACGCTCAATTTTTTGACGATGAATATCTTGGTATTGCATAATATCCATAACACTCATAATAGAATCACCGCTATTTTGAAGAACCTCTATCGTTTCATTTGCCTCATCAAGAGCTTTTTTATTTTTTTCCAACTGCTCCGCAAAGGCCTTCACTTCTGGAAACTTTATACTTAATGTTGTAAATAATTCTATATTAGAACTCAAAACTTCTATAACAGCAGAGATCTTCTCTTCTTTATCCATTAAGTCATTACTGATGCCTTCAATAATGTCAAAAATCTCAGTCGCTTTTTCCTCACTTTCTTTTGTCACATCATCAAGCTGATGAACCATTCTGTTTTCATCTGTCGCAGGTAATGGCCAATGATGAGCCGTATCATCACTGTATCCAGGAGGAAGGGAATTATCAGCTTCTTCTTCAGTGCTTTCTTGATCACTGTCATCCGAACCTAAAATATTTGCAAGATCCTCATCTGAAATTTCTTCACTTGACTCATCATCAAGTGCATCAATATCATCCGCAGCATCACTCATTAAAGCATCTAATTCTTCTTGAGTCATATACATTTCTCCATTGAATAATTAATATTTTACACTATAATATCATAAAATAGATAACTATGAGAGAGAAAATGATTGTAGATTTACATAACCATACAGTACTGTGTAATCACGCTGAAGGAACTATTGATGAGTACATTCAAGAAGCTATAAAATCAGGTACAAAGACCTTCGGTTTTTCTGAGCATGCCCCTATGGATTTTGACACTCAGTACAGACTTGAGTTCGATGCAATGCAAGAATATCAAAACAGTGTATTATCTGCAAAAGAAAAGTACAAAAATGAGATTGAAATACTTCTAGGCTATGAAGTTGATTATCTTCAGGGCCACATGGACGAGAGGGTCTTAAATGCTGATGTTGACTACTTGATAGGTTCTGTTCATTTTATTGAGAAATGGGGTTTTGACAACCCTGAATTTATCGGACGCTATGAAGATGAAGATATTGATGAAATATGGCAAAAGTACTTTGACACCATCGAGGAAATGGCACAAAGTAACTTGTTTGATATCGTAGGTCACCTAGACCTTATAAAAGTGTTTAAATTTATGCCGCGTAAAAATATCTTAGATATCGCTAAAAATGCACTCCTTGCAATTAAAAAAGCAGATATGGTTCTTGAAATAAATATGGCTGGATACAGAAAACCTATAAAAGAAGCCTACCCCTCAAAAGAGCTTTTAAGAATGGCTTTTGACTTAGATATCCCTATAACATTTTCTTCTGACGCCCATGCACCGGAGCAGGTGAGTCTGTTTGCAAATGAAATCGTAGCTTTAGCACGTCATGTCGGCTACACACAATGTGCTACTTTTAAAAACCGAAAGAGGAAAATGTTAAATTTTTAGCTTAATGAAAAATAGCTGGAAGTGTGCGACCAACCATAGCTTCCAGTGCCACTATCTCATGATCTTCATGTCCCTGCATATCCAAAGCGTTTTTTGTCATTTCCGGCGTCACCCAAACCATTTTATGATGCTTAGCTTTATATGTTTTTCTTTCACCGTTTGCTTCAACCACAGTTTCGCCATGACAAGTGCAAAAGTACGTTTTTCCTTCTTTGACTGAAGCAAAAACACCTGTTCCTCGTATCCCGGCTGTCATATTCGGCGTGCTTACTCCATGATTTCCACCACCAAACACTGCCATCACTCCACCATTAACAACATTTAAAATTCGTTTTTCACCCATTTTTATTAATTCAAATTTTGCATTTGACTTTGCAAAAAAGGCATCCTTGCCTATATTAAACCGTATATTTGAATTTTCTTGTGTTTCTATCGTATCGCCCTGCTTTATCTTCGTACTCTTTGTTAACACTTCACCATTAACAAGCACTTTGCCACTACTGACAATTTCTTGTCCCGCAGCTACCACAGCCAACGAAAGTAAAAATATAAATAATCTCATTTCCAACCTCTTTCAGTAAATTTACATCTAAAAAAGTATAACATCAATTTATGAATCAAAAATATGTTTTTATACTTAGTGTTGTTTTGATTTTTCTTCTAATGGAATTATCTTATGTTGGATATCCAACATTATATAAAATAACTGATGATAAAATCACTTCACTTTTTTTAAAATCTCATAGCAGACAAGAAGCTTCTAAACACGTGGCTATTGTGGATATCGATGCACGTTCAATCAAAGAAATAGGTCAATGGCCTTTTTCAAGAGATATAATCTCTAAAGCACTTATCAACCTTAAAAATGCCGGTGCCGGTGTCATTGGTTTTGATATTGTTTTCTCCAACCCTGACAGATTGAGTCCGCATTCAATTGCAAAACAATTAAATTTAAAAGAAGATTATCCAAACTACGACCTTCTTTTTGCTCAAACTCTCCAAGAGACCCCTGTTATACTTGGTTACTACTTTGATATGTCAAATGACGTGCATTCACTTGCGCCAAAACGTTTAGCCAATATCAGTCTAGAGAATTCTCCAAATTTAGACACCTTCAATGAAGCCAAAAGCCTTGTGGACAATATAGATATCTTAAAAAATGCAGCATATTCGAGCGGGCACTTCAATCTGACAAATATAACAAGCGGAGTTGTAGATTCTGCACCTCTTCTTATCAAATATAAAGGTGAACTTTATCCATCCTTAGCCCTGGAAATGATCCGAATCAGTTTGGCTGAACAAACTATAAAAGTTCATAACTCCGAACTTGGTGTTCTTGGAGTGAGTTTAAATGAGATTGCAATTGCAACAAATACGCATGCAGAAATTAAACTGAATTTCAGAGGACCTGCATTTTCTTATCCTTACATTCCATTTTATGATATTTTGACTAATAATTTTGATCCCAAAGAAGTTGAAGGTAAGTTTATTTTAATCGGAACAAGCGACATTGGACTCAATGACTTAGTTACAACAATTTATGACCCTGCAATGCCCGGAGTTGAAGTGCATGCGACAACAATAGACAATATCCTAAATCAAGATTTTTATCATACTCCACTTGATAGCTATAGCTATGGAATTTTTCTTATCTTTTTTTCAAGTATTGTTCTTGCCTTATTTTTATATTTCACTCCTCCAAGTCTTAGTATATTTATATTTGCATCTTTTATAGCCATAGTTGGCTATTTCAACTATTATCTTATATTCTCAGAGCATATTATTATAGGTTTCTCAGCAGTGTTTATCACCCTCTTTTTAAGCACAGGTGTTTTTGCTTTATTATCCTACTATTTTGAAAATATCCAACGAAAAAAAATCTTTAATAAATTAAGCTCCAAGGTGTCAGTGGATGTTGCGAATGAACTTCTCAAGTATAATCAAGATATTTTAAATATTAAAAAAAGAGAAGTCACAGTCCTTTTTAGTGATATACGCGGTTTTACACAACTCAGTGAAGAGATTAAAGATCCTGAAAAACTGATCAAAGTTCTTAACATGTATATGTCTCCAATGGTTGATTCAATCACCGAATTTAATGGTACAATCGATAAGTTTATAGGGGATGCCATTATGGCATACTGGAATGCTCCTCTTAAGATAAAAAACCATGCAGACTTAGCCGTGCAATCAGCTCTTAGACAATTAGAACAATTAAATAAACTCAATATGAGACTTGAAAAAGAATTTAACATAGTGCTTCAAATTGGAATTGGTATAAACAGTGGAGAAGCTATTGTTGGAGAAATGGGATCAACCGGTCGTAGTGATTACACCATTATAGGAGATACTGTGAATCTTGCATCAAGAGTTGAATCTCTAACAAAAAATTATAAATGTGCCCTCATTATTACAGAACAAACAAAAGAACTGCTCTCTAAGGAGTATGATATTATTAAACTTGACACCTTGAAGGTTAAAGGCAAAGTTGAAGAAACCACAATATACACTATCAATAAGCTTTTATAAAATCAATTTTTCTATCCAAAAATATGATTACAATTATGTAACCACCAAGTAAACCCCATCTATCAAAGTAAATAAGTTTCAGCTAAAGCTTA
>JACNLH010000083.1:22749-36013 GCA_014381585.1 Candidatus Sulfurimonas ponti | reverse complement strand
TTCAACCAAATCATCGAACCTTACGACATAGAAGATGAACATATTTTTATGGCTGCAAATCCGGATTCACTTTATCTCAAACGTGCAGAATGGGAAGCAAATCTTTATGACTATGGTAAAACACTCAACTCTTTCAACTTTATAAAATGTGGTCATGGAAAGGATGTTGCAGATACTCTTTTACTTGAAAATTTTCAAGAATTAAACCTTAAAAATGCAAATGTATTTATGCTGACTTTTGATAGAGATTTAAAAGAAAGGTTTTCAGCGACCACACATAATAGTAATAACCTCTATATCATGGCTAAATAAAACTATTTCTGATATAAAACTCTAAATTTTGTGTTTGAAATGGGTGAATCTTCTTTATGTATAGAGTGAGAAATTTCTTTAAGTCCATGATCTTTAAAGTATTCCACTTCATGAGCTTCAAGTGGCCATGGCGGTCCGGGGAAAAGTTTTTCTCTTTGGTGTGCCACAAGTAAGATTTTTCCACCCTCACATATAGTGTTTGTCACAGCTTTTATCATCTTCTCTCTAAACTCCACCGGCAATGACTGAATGGTGAATGCTTCAAAAACAAAATCAAAATGCTTATGATATTTTATCGGCATATCAAAGATGTCTTGCTTTTCAAATACAATAGAAGAGTTGCTAAAACGATCTTTTGCCAAATCTAAAGCAGTTTGAGAAACATCAATCGCCACAACATCATAGCCGGCTTCTTCAATCGCTCTGGCATCATCACCTAAGCCGCAACCAATCACCAAAGCTTCACCTTTATGTTCTACCACTTCTTCTAAATAGCTCTTAAGTAATGGATTCACATCTTGTCTTGCCCAAGGAATGTTATCAAAATTATTTTTATGCTCACTATATAAGCCATCAAACCATGCGGATGCTTTGTTATGTTCTTGAATCATCTGGATTTTCCTTTAAAGATTTTATTTCAGCTCGCAACTCTTTCATCTCAAGTAAGATTAAATCTATTTTACCATGCTCTTCATGCATCTCATCAACCATATCCTTATTGTTTATCTTTTCCATTTCACCAATGATAACAGCAACAAAAAGGTTAAAAAATACAAAGGCTGCGATAATTACAAAACTAACAAAATAGATCCATGACCATGAGTGCATCTCCATACCCTCATACATAACATCTGTCCAGTCTTCAAAGGTGAGGATTCTAAAAAGTGTCAACATAGAGATAAGAAAATCTTTCCATAGACCGCTCGCAGCATCTTCAAACAAAAAGTTTCCTATAATCGCATATATATAAAACACTATAAACATTAAAATAACTATATCTACGATAGAAGGGATGGCCTTAATAAGCATATCAATGATTTTTTTGAGTTCGGGTCTTGATGTTAAAAGCCGTAATACTCTGAATATCCTAAATATTCTAGCTATTGGTGCTATTGCTGTATTGTCAAGCGGCACTATTGTGATTACAACAATCACAAAATCAAAAACATTCCAACCGGATTTAAAAAAATCCATAGTGTTTTCTTCTGCGTACAATTTTATCGCTATCTCTATAAGAAAATATACAGTGACCATATAGTCCAAAATCGTAAGTAAAATTGTATACTGAGTCTCAACTTCACCAATTGTTTTAAAACCTAAAACTGAAGCATAAAATATAATCACAGCTGTTGTAAGGTTTGAGAACCACTTCGCTTCTCTCACATGTATAAGTCTATCTTTAAATGTCACTTGAGTGTCCTTAAATATCTTTGTAAAATAATCATCGCAGAGATAGAATCAATACGTCCATCTCGAATATGTTTGATTTCACCTTTTGTGAGTGCTTCAGCTTCTTTAGAGCTTCCAGCTTCATCCTGATAAAAAACTTCACCATCGAAGTTCACCAAATTCATAAAGTGCTCAATCCGACGTCGCATCTCATCTTCACTGCTCCCACCAAGAGGTATGCCGATGACCACGGTGTCGATTTCCCACTCCTTAATGAACTTTTTAACTTCGTCTGAGGCTTGATTTCTATTTTTGCGTATAATTGCTTGAAATGGAGTCACTAGGTCTTTGTGAGCAGAATAGGCAATTCCTATTCTTTTAAGACCTAAGTCTATTGCTAAATATTTTGGCATCTTATTTTCCTAAACAAAAAGAGCCGAACATTTTATCAAGCATTTCATCATTTTCAAACGGTCGAGTTATGCTTGCCATCTCTTTGACTGCTTCATTTAAGTGAAAAGAAAATATTTCTAATTCTTGATCTTCAAGGGGAGAAAATGCTTCTTCAATGTTTGTTAATGTGTTTTGCACAGCAGAAATCTGTCTTTGTGAAATCAGCATAATTTCATCTGAAGTGTTTGATCTGTCCATGATATTTTTTAAAGCTTCTATAAGAGAATCAACATTATCTTTAGAATTGATTTCAATATCAAAAGATATCTCTTCACTTACAAATTTTTCTTCTAAATCTATCTTATTTTTAATATATATCACTTTTTTATTTTTTGTCGATTCTTTAATTAAAGCTAAAATCTGTTCATCTTCACCATCAGCCTCTCGAGAGCCGTCGAATAAAGCAACTACAATATCACTTTCTTCTATCGCTTCAAGACTTCTCTCTATACCAATCTTCTCAATCGCATCATTTGCTTCACGTATACCTGCCGTATCTACTATACGAATAAGATGCGTACCGACTTTTACCTGTTCTTCAATCGTATCTCTTGTAGTTCCAGCGATATCACTGACAATCGCACGATTGTAATTTACCAAACGATTAAGTAAAGAGCTTTTCCCTACATTCGGTTTTCCCACAATGGCGACTTTAAAACCTTGCATCAGACCTTCTCTGGCTTTACTTGCCAAGAGTGTGGAATTTAATGAATTTTTCAATTCATCAAGTTTAACTTTAATCTGCGAAACTAAATCCTCTGGTAAGTCCTCTTCTGCATAATCAATACTCACTTCAGAATATGCCAAAATATGTATGATGTCATCACGGATATTTTCAATATAAACTTTTAAAGAACCTTTCATTTGAGCAGCTAGAATTTTTGCAGCATCTTCACTTTTAGCTTCGATGAGTTGTGCAATAGCTTCTGCTTCACTCAAATCTATACGACCGTTAAAAAAAGCACGCTTAGAAAATTCTCCAGCAGTTGCAAGTCTTGCCCCAAAATCCAATGTTGCTTTTAATATTGATTGTGCGACTATAAAACCCCCATGGCATTGAATCTCCACCACATCCTCCGCGGTAAAAGAATTCGGCCCTTTAAAATATATAACAATACTTTCATCTATAAGCGTTTTGTTAAAATTATATACATTTGTAAGTGTTGCATATCGGGGGGAAAAATCATCTTTATGTGTGATGGATTTCACAATATCGAGTGCTTTATCGCCACTAAGGCGAATAATAGCAATCGAGCCTATGCCATTTGCCGTTGCAATGGCTGCTATTGTATGATTGTCCATTTAGTTGGAGTGGTAATCGTTTATGATAATATATTTAAGTCCGTCACGGGTTGAGCGGATAACTATATATTTATCAGGGTATCTCTCACGTAGTTCATTCAGTGCGATTTGCACTAAAACACCATCGAGTATTTTAGTTTGTGCTCTACCATCTCTATCAATATTTTCACAAACACCTATAAGATACTTACAGATAGATTCTTCTTGATTTTTTAAAAATTCTGCAATTTCAAGACGTAGTTGCACCTGATACTTAGTGTTTATCCAATTGAATATCATATAAGAAAGCGCCTTATATCGATACCCTTCTTTGCCTATAAGAAGAGCAGCATCTTCGCCTTTAAACTCTATGAGTAAAGTGTTTTCATCATGAGCACTCACATCAATGGATTCAATATTAAAACATGTTAAATCAAAAAGTTCATTTATCTCTTTTGCTACAGTTTTAGCTATTTCAGAGATATTTTGCACCTCAGCTTCATCCTCATCATAATCTGCTAAATAGTTAGAAACTTCATATTCATCTTCATCATCTTGCATACTTACAAATGAAGCTGGCATGATAGTGTTATTTAAAATACATGGTGCTTCTTCTTTTTCTTTAGTCTCTTGATATTTTTTCTTAGGTTTTTTAGCTTGTTTATTTACTTTTACTTCATCTTTGCTTGTAGTCTTATTTGTTTGGGATTCTTTTTTTTCTGACTTTGGAGTTTCTTGCTTCTCTTGTTTTTCGTCCGGCTTTAAAGATTGTATATCTACATTACTTTTTTGCTTTAAGGCTTCGCGTTTATCTCGGGCTGGAATTTTATTAGATTCACTTTTGCTCTCTAAGTTCACCTCCCTTACAGCAACGATAATAGCCGGTTTTTTAAAAAGACCTAATATCCCTTTATTTGGAGCTTGAACAACTTCGATTTTAAGCTCAGTAACAGAACACTCTAATTTTGAAGCAGCATCTTTATATGCTGCTTCGAGTGTAACTGCTTCAATCTTAATCATCATTTTTCTCCGAAACTTTTTTCTCAGATTTTTTAGACCTGGCGAGAGCTTCTTCTGCATCTGTTGCATTTTTAAACTGTGCATTAACAATAAATTGCTGACCTATAGAGAAAAGGTTGTTTACAAACCAGTAAAGAACTAATCCTGAAGGGAAAGTTATAAAGAAAAATGTAAAAATAACCGGTAAAAATTTAAACACTTTTTCTTGCATCGGATCGGTGAAATTACTTGGTGTGAGCTTTTGTTGGTAGTACATTGATGCACCCATTAAAAGAGGTAAAATATAGTAACTGTCCATGCGAGACAAATCGTCTATCCATAAAATCCATTCAGCACCCTGAAGTTCCACTGCATTTAAAAGCACACGGTAGATTGCGAAGAAAACAGGAATCTGCATTAGCATCGGCAAACAACCGCCTAATGGATTTGCATTGTGTTTCTTGTACATATCCATTACAGCTTTATTCATACGCTGTGGATCACCTTTATGTTTTGCTTGAAGTTCTTTGATTTGCGGTGAAATCTTTTTTATCTTCTGCATAGACATCATACCCTTGTAAGTAAGAGGATACAAAATCATTCTCACAACAAAGGTGAGTGCCACAATAGACCAACCCCAGTTTCCAAAGATACCGTGCAACCATGATAAAAACTGAAAAAGCGGCTTAGAAGCGAATGTAAACCATCCGTATTCAATCGCATTTGTTAAAACAGGTTTGATATTTTTAAGAACTTTATACTCTTTTTGACCAACATAACCATGAAAACTCATAGTTGGCAATGCATCAAAATATACAACAGGGTTGTCGTCTCTATCTCTTTCAACAATAATATTTGTATCTTTTGCAAATCCATACATAATAGTTGCAGAATATTGATCAAAAGCTGAGATAAGTTCAACTCCGGAAAATGCTTTTCTTCCTTCTGCATCTCCATCTTCTATAATGGTGACAAGTTCATCATCAGTATAAACCATCGCACCGGAGACTGTCATCATCTGTTCTGTGATTTCCGGTCTTTGACCTAGATATACAAAATATCTTTGATTCTCAGAGAGTGAAATAGTGACGTCATAGTGACCATCATCATAAAATGTCAGTTCTTTTGTAACAGTCAACTTAGATAATTTTTGTGTTAGTGTGACTTTTTGAGGTGCACCATCTAAATTAACTTCTGCCACTGAAGCTGTATACGCCATAGAACTTGCTTCTTTATTTATATCTGGATCAACAAATCTCAAAAATAACGGCTTTGCTCCAAAAGCAGGAATTAGTTGTGCATGTTTTTCATCTGTGCCTCTAAACTTTTCTTGTAACAATTCTTTTGAAGATATACGGCCAAGCGTATCCATTCTTAAAATAAAGTTTTTATTTTTAACCATCACTATGTCATTTGAAGCACTTACTTGAATTGACTCTTCTTGAGCTATATCATGACCCACCACGGCATCAACCACTCTATCTTCAAAACTTTTTTGTGTATTGTCTTGTTTTAATTCTACAGCTTGACTCTTAGGAGCATCATTTATTTCTGGTTGCACTGGTGGAAAAACTGCTGTATACGTCGCGAAAAATATTACTGATAGTGCCACTGCTACCAATAATCTTTGATTAGGTGTCATTTTGTCTAACACAGGTACCCTTTATATGAAAAATTTTTTATGATATGAAAACGATTATTTTTACTTGGAACCAACCAATATTTTATAGATTCCATCCCCAACTTTGTGGGCTTTTGGGAGAGCTTATCAAGTAATGGATATTCTATCCCGCCATCGAACAATTGATTACATCGTAGTATTCTAGTCAAAGAGTGGTAAAAAGCACTTGAAAGTGAATTATTTTCAAAATTAATTCGTGCAAATTCACTGCATGAGGGATAATATCTGCATGAACCGAAACCTATGAGTGTGAAAAACTTCTGATAAAGCCATAAAAGCTTAAGTAAAATGAGTCGAATTATTTTAATCATTCTATGTTTTCTTTGAATGCGTGCGAACGAAAGATCACTTTTTCAAAGTCTTTTTCTAAGTTGGCATGAGGAATTTCAATGATGGATTGTTTAGCTACAAAAATATATGTGCCATTTTTGAGATTAGCGGAGTGTTTTAAAAAAAGAGCCCGAAGTCTTCTTTTAGCTCTATTTCTTTTAACTGCGTTACCGATTTTTTTAGTAGCGGTAAAACCTACTTTTCGAATAGATTGATTTGGAAGAAAGAATAATACAACACTGCTAGAATGTTGGTTTTTTCCTTTTTTATAAATATACTGAAACTGCTTATGCAGCTTCAGTGTATCAAATCCCCCTAAACTGTCAATCTTTTACGGCCTTTAGCTCTTCTACGGTTTAAAACTCTACGACCATTTTTAGTAGCCATTCTTGCTCTAAAACCATGAGTTCTTTTTCTAGGTGTATTATGGGGTTGGTATGTTCTTTTCATTTGACATATCCTTATATGATATTTTATTTAGTACGGGGAAAAAGCGAAGCCCTTTCCTCTACGTTAACGCTATGTTTTCTCGGCTAAAAGCCTGTCCACAGTTAAGTGCACCTGATTAAACTTAAGCATCATACTTACTTTTAGGTTCGGAATAATATAGAAATATTACTTAAAATGTGATTAAGCTTATAAACAACATTGCAAGTATATTAAATTATTTTACAAGAACTACGATTTCCCCATTCTCTATTGTGAACTCAACATGGGAACCTTCAGCAACACTTCCTTCTAAAATCAAATCAGCCAGTCTATCTTCCACGATCTCATATAAAGCACGTTTAAGGGGTCTTGCACCATAAATTGGGTCAAATCCGGCCTCTGCTATATAGGCTTTAGCTTGGGCACTAAGACTCAGACTGATATCACGTGATTCCACTTTTTTTGCGATCTCATTAAAAAAGATATCCACTATGTCCACAATCTGTTCTTGACCTAAGGCATTGAAAATCACCACATCATCAAGTCTGTTTAAAAATTCAGGTTTAAATGCTTGTTTTAATTCACCCAGCACCAGTTCTTCGAGTCCCTCAGAGTCTCCATTATTTATAATTTTATCGCTTGCAATATTTGATGTCAAAATTATTATAGTGTTGGTGAAGTCAACTGTCACACCCTTGTTATCCGTCAACCTTCCATCATCAAGCACTTGCAATAACATATTAAACACATCCGGATGCGCTTTTTCCACCTCATCAAACAAAACAACACTGTAAGGTTTACGTCTTACAGCTTCTGTAAGCTGTCCACCCTCTTCATATCCCACATAACCGGGTGCAGCCCCAACAAGACGTGACACTGCGTGTTTTTCCATATACTCACTCATATCTATTCGAATCATCGAATCTTCACTGTCGAACAAAAATTTTGCTAATGTTTTTGCAGTTTGTGTTTTACCCACACCGGTTGGTCCTAAGAATAAAAAACTTCCTATCGGTGAAGATGTGTCTGAAAGTCCAGCTTTATTTCTTTTTATCGCACGTGCTACAGCGTGTGTTGCTTTACTTTGACCAATTACATCTTTATTAAGTTCTTCCTCAACATGAAGAATTTTATCTTTTTCGCCTTGAAGCATCTTATTTACTGGAATTTGTGTCCAACGTGACACAATACTTGCAATTGCTTCTTCATCAACACTGTTTTTTAATAAAGTTCCTGCATCTTGAAGCTTAGTCCAATTATCATTAATAGCTTTTTCTTCTTCAAGTAATTTAGGAACTTCACCATATTCTATCTCAGCAGCACGGTTAAAGTCAGATGATGATTTAGCACTTTCTGCTTCTCTTCTTTTTGCTTCAATTTTCCCTTTAATACTCGAAATCTTTTCAAAGACCTCTCTCTCAGTTGCAAATTGTGCCTCAAGACCTCTAACCTCCTCTTCAACATCAGCCAACTCTTTGACAATTTCTTCGAGTCTTTTTTCATTTGCCGGAGTTTTTTCCATCTTCAAGGCTTCGCGCTCAACTTGCAATTCAGAAGATCGTCTTTTTGCTGAGCTTAACATATTAGGTTCTGATTCTATTTGCATTTTCAACTCAGCTGCCGCTTCGTCAATAAGATCTATCGCCTTATCCGGTAAAAATCTATCCGCAATATATCTATCTGAGAGTCTTGCTGCTGCCACTAAAGCACTATCTGTAATCGTCACATTATGATGAGTTTCTAGTCTTTCTTTTATTCCTCTTAAAATTTGAAGGGATTGATTTACGGTTGGCTCATCAAGGTTAACCGGTAAAAATCTTCTCTGAAGGGCTGTGTCTTTTTCAAAATATTTTCTATACTCTTTTAAAGTGGTTGCACCGATAGTATGGAGTTCACCACGTGCCAGTGCCGGTTTTAAGATATTTGCAGCGTCCATACTTCCTTCAGATGCCCCGGCACCGACAATCGTATGAATTTCATCAATAAAAAGAATAATATTCCCGCTTTGCTTCACCTCATCGATTACAGCCTTGAGTCTGTCCTCAAATTCCCCCCTGTATTTCGCACCTGCAATCAAGGCGCTCATATCTAAGGCTATCACTCTTTTGTTCTTAAGAGAAGTTGGAACTTTCCCATCGTTGATTCTTTGTGCTAAACCTTCAACTAAAGCCGTTTTACCAACTCCCGGTTCACCTAAAAGCATAGGATTGTTTTTTGTTTTACGAATAAGAATCTGCATCACTCTCGTTATCTCTTCATCCCGACCGATAACAGGAGAAAGATTCCCCTCAGCCGCCTGAGTTGTTAAATCTATCCCGTATTTCGACAAAGACTCCAGAGTTTCATCTGAGCTTTGTGAGTCAATTTTTGCTCCGCCGCGCGCGCTTTCTAAATTCTTTGCCAACTCACTCATATCAACGTATTTAGATAATATCGCGGCCAAGGGATCTGTCTTTAAATTTGCTAATATATACGTATCAACAGCTAAAAATGAATCTCCGTTTTTTGTCATAAGCCCAGCGGCATTTTCTAATGTTTGTACAAATTTTTTAGAAAGCTTTATACTCTCTTTTGTAACTGAACTTGATTTTGCAAGTGTGTTCGATGCACTTTTCACGTCCAACTCTATTGCGACTTTGTCTATATTCATTTTATTAAACATCTGGTTTAAAACAGAATTAGAGTTCGTCAACAAAGCCCATAAAAAATGGATTAACTCCACTTCTTGATTTTTATTGTGCAGTGCCAAAGAAACAGAAGATTCAATCGCCTCAGTCATGTTGTGTGTCAGTTTTTCAAATATGTTTGTCATAATAATTCCTTCTTATATATGTAATAATTATATCATATTGAGTCAACTAGTGTCAAGTTAAGTTATTGAGCTTAGCTAAACTATAACATCTTGTGTATTAAATGATATTTACAATCTTACACACTCTCATACTCTTTATAAGGTTTTCTAGGACATATGCAAGCTCTCTTATGATATAATCTCACAAAATAAATTCAGGATTTCAAATATGCCAACAGTTATAGAAACTTTAAAGAGCCGTTCATCAAAAAGAGCGTATCTTCCTAAGCCTGTACCCAAAGATATTCAAGAACAAATTTTAAATGCTGCTGCAATGACACCAAGCGGTGCAAATATGCAACCATGGAAAGTGATTGCAATCAGCAATAAGGAAACTTTAAAAAATATTGGAGATGCCATCATCGCTAAGATGGATGAAGGCGTGGAACATGACCAGCATATTCAATACTATCCTGTCAACTGGGTCAATCCTTACAAAAAAAGAAGAATTGTAACGGGTGCCGGACTTTACAAACTTATGGAAGTGGATAGAAAAGATGATGCCACACGTCTGAAAATGTGGCATGACAACTTCAAATGGTTTGGAGCGCAGACTGTTTATTTTGTTTTCACTGATAAAGCAAACATTGAGGGTGCCCAAGGTGCACTTATAGACTGCGGTGCATATATGCAAAGTCTTATGCTCGCTGCGCAAGAATTCGGTGTAGACACTTGTCCGCAAGGCTCAACGACTGAATTTGGAAGAGTTGTAGCAAAAGTTTTAGACACCCCGGATAATCTTGCACTTTTATATAGCGTGGTGCTTGGCTATGAAGATAAAGAAGCGAAAATAAACACCTATCAACCTGCTCGCGCTTCCCTAGAAGACACTGTCACTTTTATAGATTAAAAGCTTAGGCTTTTTTTCTCATACCTTTTAAGCATACTGATATTTCCACTCACCCCGCCGCTATGTATATATAAAACATTTTCATCGACCTGTTCTAATAAAGCTTTCCACATTAGCGGTGCATAAAGTAAATCAAACTCAATTCCGACATCCAATAACTGTTTATATATTTCTAAAAATTCTGGATATGGTTTTGCAAAATGATACTTCTTATCTGACTCCAAAATAATTAAATTCTCCGGTATGTGTGCGAGTGCTTTCATTTGTTCTTTTAAATACTCTGTATCTCCCACACATGCTATAGTGTAAACTTTATACTCTGGTAAAGATTGTGCTAAAAAAAGTGCTGTTGCACCTGTTCCCGATGGAATCGCTAAGGATTTCACTTCTAAGTTTGCATCTCTTATCTCTGTTGCCAAAACTCTTAAACCTTCCTCAGCTAAGACACTGGCCCCTCCTTGGTCTATTAAAAAAGTTTTTTCATCTATGTTCACCCTCAGTGATGCTATAAAGTCTCTATAAAGAGTATGTTCTATTTCTATATGTTTCATGCCCAGCTCTAAAGCTAAAAAAAAGTTTCCATATTCTTGCTCTTTTATAGTTTGACTTAAGGGTTTAGAATAATATATAAATTCCCAAGATTTCCGCTTACATAATGCGGCGATAGCTAGCATAGCATTTGATTGCGTTCCGCCATAAGAGATGATCTTCGTATATTTTTCATTTGGAGTTTGAAGGAGAGTATGGAGTTTTCTAAATTTATTCCCTGCTAAAAAAGTGTCTGTTAAATCATCTCTTTTAACATAGAATTCCCTCCCCTCCAAGCTGATCTTAGAGATGGGAGATGGAATCATTATTTATTGGATTGTAGCTTTTTCTTGAAGTTTTTTCATCGTGGCAGCGATAGTGGTTTTAAATTTTTCCAACTTTAATCTTTGCTCGATAAAAGATTTCACTTCCTCATACGATAAGTTTTTAGCATCTTTTTTATCTTCTAAGTAAATCAAATGATATCCAAACTGAGTTTTTACAGGTTTAGAAACTGTCCCCACTTTCATAGAAAACACTTTATCATTAAATTCCGGCACCATTTGCCCTTGTGCAAAGTATCCTAAGTCTCCGCCTTTTGGTCCGCTTGGTCCAACTGATTTTTCTTTTGCTAAAGCTATGAATTTTTCTTTAAGAGCTTTGCCTTTAAGCTTTAAATCTTTCAATAATGCATCTGCTTCTTCTTTAGTTTTGACTAAAATATGACGGGCATGCACACTGTCCGGTTCTTTGAATTCACCTCTATTGTCATCATAATATTTTTTCGACTCTTTTTTGGAGACTGTAACCTTATCAAGTTGTTGTTTTTGCCAAATCTGAACAGCAATCTCTTTTTTTACTTTTTCTTGAACTTTTTGATATTCTTCATTAAAATCTTTTGATTTTAATATACCTGTCTTTTTAGCATCACCATATATGAGTTCCTTTGCGACAAGTTGTTCTAAAACCTGTCTTCTAAATTCAATCTGCTTCTCTGGCGGGACTTGATTAAATCTTCCTTGCGTTGCATTCATTAATGCACTGTCAACATCACTTTGCGTTATGCTTGTGCCATCAACAGTCACTAATGTCTGTGCTGATAGCATTGATGTTGTTAAAAGTATCGCAGATATAATCTTCTTGCTTGTTTTCATATAAAAAAATCCTTCTTACTTGTTTCTTAGGAAATTGTATTTAACTTAGACTAATAGTTATTAAACAGCTCCCACTCACCCATATATATCTTTCATTATTAATCAGGTAAAATACTCTTTATGAAAAAAGCAACAAAAAAAGAAATTGTAGAAATCCACGAACGCTTCATAGATAGATACAGTGATGCTGTTACAGAACTTGAGTATAAGAATGCCTATGAATTGGTCATTGCCGTAGCTTTGTCTGCTCAATGCACAGATAAACGTGTGAACATAATCACTCCCCCATTATTTTTAAAATACCCCACCCCCGGGGACTTGGCAATTGCCGATATTGATGAAGTGAAAGCTTTGATAAATTCTTGTTCTTTTTTTAATAATAAGGCTAAAAATATCATTCTTATGGCACAAAGAGTGAGTGAAGTGTATAACGGTGAAATACCTATGAATGAAAAAGACTTGCAAACACTTGCCGGTGTCGGTCAAAAAACAGCCAATGTTGTTATGATAGAGTACACCGGGGCAAATCTTATGGCGGTTGACACTCATGTCTTTAGAGTGTCACACAGACTTGGTCTCAGTGATGATAAAACTGCAATCAAAACAGAAGCGACTTTAGTGAAAAAATTTAAAAATAATCTTCATGCACTTCATCAGGGTATGGTTCTTTTTGGCCGCTATGTCTGCACTGCGAAAAACCCAAAGTGTGAAGAATGTTTTTTAACAGAATTTTGTAAAACTAAAGAGACCTTTAAGGTTTAGGTATAGTATATGCTTATTTCACCTATGATTAAAACACTATTACTAATAACAGCACTTTTTTTTACAGCCTGCGTCAACAAACGTGGAGTCTCGGCCAAATACTACAGCGAATGCAAAGAGTACTATGACCTGCAAGGTTTTTACCACAAAGATTGTAATGATGAAGTTATCACCTATAAAGAGATGAAAGAAGCCGGCGGGAAAATCATTGATGCCTACGTTGGAAAAAAAGAGAAACCAAGAAG
>JACNLH010000083.1:0-22584 GCA_014381585.1 Candidatus Sulfurimonas ponti | reverse complement strand
ATAGCTATAAAGGTGCAGAAATTAGCCCAGCGAAACACCACTTCACAATGAGAAAATCCATTATTTAAAGCCATTTTTATATTTTCTTCTTCACTGTATGGGACTAAGACATTTTCCAATGCTTCTCTTTTTTGCATAATTTCGTATTCTGAATATCCTTGTTCTTTTTTAAACCCATAATAACACTCTATAAGATCTTTATTAAGCTTTGGATGATGTGAAATCACTTTTTCACTAAAAATGAACACACCCTCTTTTTTTGTGGCATCTGCAATTTTTCTAACAAGTTCTTCTCTTACCAGCGGTCTTATAAACTGCAAAGTGTAATTACTGACAAAAACATTTGCTTCTTTATAATTGTAGTCTAAAATATTTGCATTGAGGACTTCTATTTTAACTCCATATGCTTCACACTTTTTTCTTGCTTGTTCTAGCATTGCCTCAGAGTTATCTAAACCGATAAGCTCGGCAGAATTTTCTAGTCCTCGGTGAATATTCAAAAGTAACGAGGCAGTGGAACAACCTAAATCATATAAGACTGCACCCTCTTGCAAATGCTTTAAAGCGAAGAACTGTGTAATCTTTTGACTTTCTTTATAAAAAGGCACACTTCTTTGCAGCATATCGTCAAAAACAGCTGCCACCTCGGCATCAAATTCAAAATGTTTTTTTATCGGTTTATCAAATACTTTATCATTCATTCTTATTCCTTAGCTGTGATTTTAACAAAATTCTTATGATATAATCGATTTTAAATGCTCTCATGTGTGATTTTTTGAAAAACTTATCACAGCGGGCAAAAGGATGAGTATGGATTTAGAACTCGACACTTCAAGCATCATGATGATAGTGTTTATTATTGCTTTTGTTATTAGCATGTGGAAAATTTATGCTTTTTTACCAAATAAACAGCTGCCAGATGATGATACAACAGCCCAGGCACAAGAAGAGCTTTTAAAAATCATTTTAAAACATCTCGATAAAAAAAATATAAATACAAAAGAATTAGTGGAAAAAGTTAAAAACGATGAGGATTTTGACAAAGAACACTTCTGGAGATTTAATGAAAATAAACTAATCCAAATCTTAAATCGATTAGACTAGAGAAAAATTAATTTCTATCCAGTCCGTTTAAATCTTTATAGGCTTCTTCAACACGTTTAACTAAAGTCTCTTGACCGCTTCTCAACCATTTTCTAGGATCATAATACTTTTTATTCGGCTTATCTTCACCCTCTGGATTTCCGATTTGCCCTTGCATATAGTCTTTATGTTTCTCATAGTAGTCTTTCACCCCTACCCAAGTGGCCCATTGTGTATCTGTATCGATATTCATCTTAATAACACCATAGCCAATCGCCTCTTGGATCTCAGAAGGCTCACTCCCTGAGCCGCCATGAAAAACAAAGTTAACAGGTTTAGGAAGTGTTTTGAATTTTTCTTCTATATATTTTTGAGAGTTATCTAGGATTTTAGGAGTTAAAGATACATTTCCAGGCTTATATACGCCATGAACATTTCCAAATGATGCTGCTATCGTAAAATGTTCCGACACTTCCATAAGTTGCTCATATGCGTATGCCACATCCTCTGGCTGCGTATAAAGAAGTGAATTATCCATATCTGTATTATCAACACCGTCTTCTTCACCGCCGGTGCAACCAAGCTCTATCTCTATGCTCATACCGATTTTAGCCATTCTTTTAAAATATGCTTTACAAGTGCTTATATTTTCAAGTAAAGACTCCTCTGACAAGTCTAACATATGAGATGAATAGAGCGGTTTACCTTGATTTTCATAGTAAGCTTCACCCGCGTCAAGAAGTGCATCAATCCAAGGAAGAAGTTTTTTTGCTGCATGATCTGTATGGAGAATAACTGCAACACCATAAGCTTCAGCCATCATATGAGTATGGATTGCACCTGAAACTGCACCGATAATCGCTGCTTTTTCATCTTCGTTACTTAAACCTTTACCGGCATAATAAGACGCTCCGCCATTTGAAAACTGGATAATAACCGGAGAATTCACTTTTGCGGCAGCTTCTAAAATCGCATTAATGGAGTCAGTTCCAACCACATTCACAGCAGGAATTGCAAAACCCTCTTTTTTCGCATAATCATAAACTTTTTGCACATCATCGCCAAAAATCACACCTGGATTCACAATCTCTAATATACCTGTACTCATATTAATTCCTAAAAATAAATTATGCCATTATAGGATAGGCTTTATTTAAAAGAACTTTTTTTAATAAATTTATTATGATAAAATGTCTAAAAATATCTCTACAAGCAAAAATCAGCAGTATATTCTTATACTGCCCCAAGAGGAGTACCATTGAGATTAACTATAGATGAATATTGTAAACATTTCAAAATGTCTAGAGAAATGCTTGGTTCTAAATTAAAAGCAAAAAAGTTAAACTATATAATAGAAAATTCCACCACGTATATAATTGTGACCGATAAAGCTATGCAAGAAGATGTTAAGGCACCGCAAGAAGAAGCTGTTAAACCCGAATCTGCGTCCGCCCAGGCTCTGCCCAAGCCTAAAACAACTGTTGGAACCATCTTATCATTGTATCAAAGAGAGAATCAGCAATTAAAAAATAAAATTCTTCAGCTAGAAGATAAGATTGATAAACTTATCGATGACAAAGAACAAATGCTTCGTGATGAAATGCAAAAAATAGAGCAGGTTTACAGCACTAAAGATGAGCAGTTGAAAACTATTTTGGAACTCGTGAATGCAAAATTGATGATGGATAGAACAAATCAGACACAGCAAATAGAAACAGTGCCCTCTCAAGAGAATATAAAAATAGCTGAAAAAGACAAGACTCCTAAACTTGTTGAGCTTAGGTCTTATATCAGAACATTGGATTTAAAATCTTACCAAAGAAAAATCATTAAAAAAAGATTTTTAGCTGCCTACGATAATGACATAAGAATTATTCAGCAAAATGGAGAACTTTTTCTTGATTTTGCCAGATATGATTATAGTGATCTTCTAGAATATTAAAGCCGTATCCATTATGTCTCAAACTCAAAACCTTACAGAAGTGGCAGATGGAGCTGAATTGATTTGTGAAGATCTGCATATATTTGGAGATGTGCATCAAGGAAGTATCATAGATGCACATCGTCTAATCGTTAAAGGTGCCACCCATTCCGATGCAAGCCAATTTTCAAAATACGCTCAAATTCATCAACATAAAGGAAAGCTCAGGTGTCATGAGGCGAAGATAGATATTTTAGACGGCGGTGAAGTGCATGCATCAAATGTAACAGTTGACACATGTTTAGGCGGTGAAATCTATGCACAGGATGTCACTATAAACACTCTCTCAAACAAACTGACAGTATATGCATCACGCTCTATCCGTATTAATCTAATTAATGGATCCGGGAACAAGCTGCATATAAATTATCATAAAGTCCCCATCCTGCTAAGTAAACTCGAACTCATTGATGAAGATATAGAAGAGCTGAACTTTCTGCTTGACAAAGCAAAACAAAACAACGCCTGGACACAACAAGATATCAAAGATGAAATTAAAAAGCTTCAGCTTCAAAAAAAAGAAATTATAGATTCAATCTACACTGCAAAAATCTCCATAAAAAACGAAATAAAAGGAAAAAACCTTATCTCTTTTTATATTGATGAGAACAATACAATCAGCTGGACAACAGATAAAATGAAGCAGCAAAACTTTTATCTTGAATTTGACAAGAAGCATATAATTCTTCACCCTTCTCAGACTACAATCACTTTGTAACAATTCATTTAGAGTTATTTTTTTCAAACTGTTTAAAATAATATTATTATATTTAATAAACACGTAAAACCGTATATAATATATCATATACTTAATAAAAAATATTTTATATATTATCTATTATGCTATAAATAACTATTAAAATACAATATAATTTATTTTAATACAATATAAATGTATATTTAAGAATTTATCACGTATAATAATCCAATGCAAATTGATGACCTATTTAATATACTTCATAACTCACTTGAGTCAAAGAATAATGGCAAAAAAATATCTTTAAAAGATATGGCCGATTCACTGGGGATAGCAATGCGTACATATCAAGATTGGAAACTGGGCCGGGCCAAGCCTCAAGCAGCTGGAACTGTTATGAAAATGCTTGGACGATTAGATGATGATGAGATAATAAGAGCTGTGAGAAAAATAAATAAACTTGAGGAAAACATATGAGCACCCTAACACAAAGTGAACGTGATGGCTTAGATGACGTATTCAATTCTATTCATTCAAGTAATAATAATTATAATATAATCAAAGAATTATCAACTTTTGTTATCTCTAAGAAAAAGAGTTTTTCAATAACAAAACTCTTCAAACAAGCTAATTATCGTATCAAACCAAGAAGTTTTTCACATTTTTTACCATTTAATACTAAAAAGAAGAAAAATTTAAGCAAATAAATTATAAAGTACTTGCAGCTGAATTATTTCCTGACTAGTGTGCCTACTTTAGTTGATGAATAATTTCGGAAATCTTTAATATTTCACAAGGTATTTATATGAATAAAGCACAATTCGTTGAATTAGTACAAGCAAATGGTGATTACAAAACTAAAGTTGAGGCAGAAAAAGCAATCTCTGCATTTACAGAAGCTGTTACTGCGGCATTAGTAAAGAAAGAAGATGTTTCTTTAGTTGGTTTTGGTAGCTTTGCTGCTGCACTTCAAAAAGGTAAAAGCGGTAAAGTTCCAGGAACTGATAAAACTTATACCACTCAAGATAAAATGGTTCCTAAGTTTAAAGCTGGTAAAGGTCTTAAAGACCGTGTTGCTGCTGGTAAATAGTCCATTTTGTATTCTCTGCATATCTAAAGCAGAGAATATATCAGAAATTATATGAATCTATCTTCTTTCACCTCCTTATTTAAAAAAAACAAGCACAAAAACTTAGGACTTCCGGAATCTTTACTCCTTAAAAAACTAAAACTTCTTGCGCGGGAAAACAACTTTGTTATTTTTGAAAACATCACGATATATCACCATACTAAAAATTTCTTTATACCTTTACTTATTTTAGAAAAGCAAAGAGGTATTTTTTTATTTGAATATAAAGGTTGGTCTTACGATGATTTGAAAAATGCAAAAGCAGAGAAAGCAAGTAATCAAGAGTCTTCCAATAACACCTTGGCTTTTGAAAAATCTCATGAATTCATCAAACGTAAATTTAATGAACTGCTTCATAACGACGGCGTTCCTATTTCAAATTATTTACTTATGGAAAACCTGAATCAAGACCAATATAAACACTTAGATGTCTCTTTTCATGAGTTGCTGCCAGAAAATAAAATCATGTTTAATGATTCCTCAACAGCATCCATCTTAGAAAAGATGATGCAAGATCATGAGGAGATAAGCAACAATTACAAGACCTCAGATATAATGTCCACCCTGCTTATTCAGTACGCGATAATAGATAAAAATAAAAATATCCATTTAGCTTCAAACGAACAAATGAAATTCATAAATTCCCAGCTGGTCTCTTTCGAAGTTCTACGCGGTCCCACAGGAAGTGGAAAAACAAGTTCTATTTTACTCAAAGCCATTCTTGAAAAATTAAAAAATCCAAAATTAAAAATTGCTATTATAAAGCCTACAAACTTAGCTTGCGATATTTTAAAAAAACAATTACTTGATACAATAGAACATGCAATCATTGAAATTGATCTCACGGCTATCGAGATTATAACACCTGCTAACTATATGAACAGATCTGTCCGTTATGACTTAACAATCTGTGATGATTCTTGGGCTTGTCCGGATGACTTTCTCACTGAACTGAATATGGTGAGAAACAATAATCATGTAATTATGGTTGAAAATATAAATACACCCTCTGACACACTGCACTTTTCTAAAAACTTTAAAAACGAGTATAAAGACATTTTCTTTCAAGAAGCCAATCCTTATGCCAAATCTTTACAAATCATTTCAACTCTTTTACTTACATCTAAGCCCTCTGACATATTGGTTGTTGGAAGCAACCTGGATAAAGTTAAACTGCAAGATGACTTAGAATTTTATATAGAAGGTCAAGCCACAGTCCTTGATGCAAAAAGAAGTTTAATAGATCAAAGCTTGGATAACTTGCTTTTGGCATCATATGATGACATATGTTCACTTGATGTGAATTATGTGATTTTAATGGATATTTGTTTAGCGGATATTAAAAAAGTGGAGTACGCTTTTAATTTATGTAGAAAAAGTGTTTATGTTTTGTATGATAAAGAATCTGAAAACTTAGAATCAATAAGGAAGAACTTTGAAAGTAAGCAAAACTAAAGAAGAGTGGCAAGCACAGCTAAGTCCTGAATCATTTTATGTATGCAGAGAACACGGGACAGAAGCTCCTTTCACTGGTAAATACAACTCTTATAAAGAAGAAGGGATATATGCATGTATTTGCTGCGGTGCCCCTCTTTTTTATTCAGACACAAAATTTGATTCCGGCACAGGCTGGCCAAGTTATTTTGAGCCAGTTGAAGACGCCATAAAAGAGATTAAAGATGCAACTCATGGAATGGTCCGTGTTGAAGTGCGATGTGATGCATGTGATTCGCATCTTGGGCATCTGTTTCCAGATGGACCGGAACCGACAGGCTTACGCTATTGTATCAACTCTGCATCTCTAGACTTTAAAGGAAATAACAATGATTAAACTTATACTTACCGCTCTCTTGGCATTCACGCTGAACTTAAGTGCTGCTGAGAAGACTCAGACAGCTGTATTGGTGACCACTGCAGGAGTTATTGAACTCGAACTCTTTGCAGATGTGGCACCCTTAGCTGTTGAAAACTTCACCACACATATTAAAAATGGCTATTATGACGGAGTTGCTTTTCACAGAATTATCAAAAACTTTATGATTCAAGGCGGTGATCCCACTGAAAGCGGTCGCGGTGGAGAATCTATCTGGGGAAAACCTTTTAAAGATGAGTATAAAGGCAAAACATTTGATAAAGTCGGTGTTTTAGCAATGGCAAATGCAGGACGTCACACCAATGGCAGTCAATTTTTCATAACCACCGCACAAACACACTGGCTTAACGGTAAACACACTATTTTCGGACAAGCCACTCCTGAATCTATGATCACCTTACAAAAGTTGAACAATGTCGCAACTATGAGAGGCGACAGACCGCTTGAGCGTCAAGAAATCATCAAGGCCTATATCAAAAAGTAAACTTTAACTATCCTCCAAGTATAATTACCCTATTAATTTTAATGAGGTGATTCATGGAAATCGGGACAATGTCAAAGCTAGAAAAAGAAGCACTTAAAGAAAGTGGTACGGATTTCACACGATTAGGCTTTGCCTTATTTTTTATGATAGGTGTTTTAACCTTCACTTTTCTTAACAGTGGAGGGATTTCGAACAATATGTTCTTGGCTGTCGCTGCACTCATCGGTGCATATATGGCAATGAACATCGGTGCGAATGATGTGGCAAACAATGTTGGTCCGGCAGTTGGATCAAAAGCTATGACTATGACAGTGGCTATTGTTATAGCTGCAATTTTTGAAGCTGCCGGCGCATTGATCGCCGGTGGTGAAGTTGTTAAAACAATCAAAAAAGGCATCATTGACATTTCTGCTTTTGGAGGAAATCCCGATCCTTTCATTTGGGCAATGATGGCGGCACTTTTAGCTGCAGCTTTATGGTTGAACTTTGCAACAATGATGAAGGCCCCTGTTTCTACAACACATTCTATTGTCGGTGGTGTTATGGGTGCAGGTATTGCAGCTGCGGGCTTTAGTATAGTTTCTTGGGCCACAATGGCAAAGATTGCCGCTTCTTGGGTTATTTCACCTGTTCTTGGCGGACTTATTGCCGCTGCATTTTTATATTCCATTAAAAAATCCATTGTCTTTCAGGATGATAAAGTGGCAGCTGCGAAAAAATGGGTTCCGGTTTTCGTTTCACTTATGGCATGGGCTTTTATAACATACCTTACACTTAAAGGGCTGAAAAAAATATGGCCCAATGTTATTGAGATTATCAATATGATTCCTCTTGTCTCTTTAGAAGTGACTAAAAAACCGACTCTTTTAACTGCTCTTGTTTTTGGATTTATTGCGGCTTTCTTCACCTATATAGTTGTAAAAAGAAAACTCAAATATAATTCGGAGAAACTTAAAAATAATAAAAAATCTGTCAACACACTTTTTACAATTCCGCTGATTTTCGCAGCCGCTCTTCTTAGCTTTGCTCACGGAGCCAATGATGTTGCAAACGCTATCGGTCCCTTAGCTGCGATTAATGATGCTGTGGTCAATGGAGGAATATCTTCCAATGCAAGCATTCCTTTATGGGTTATGGGTGTCGGAGCACTTGGAATTGCCTTAGGGCTTGCACTTTATGGGCCATCGCTTATCCGTACTGTGGGTTCTGAAATCACTGAGCTTGATCAAATCAGAGCGTTTTCTATTGCTATGGCTGCTTCAATCACTGTTATTATCGCTTCACAGCTTGGACTCCCTGTCAGTTCCACCCATATCGCTATCGGCGGTGTTTTCGGTGTTGGTTTTTTACGAGAATACCTTCACCTTACAACAAAAGAACCTAGCATAGAAGAAAATGAACTTATCATTCAGGATGAAAAAGAAAATATTTCAGCCTTTGAACAAGAAAGAAAAGCTCTTGAGGCGCAACCAGATAAAGGTGAAGCTGAATATGCCCGTATTGTAGAACTTTATAAATTGATCGCTAAAGAAAATGAAATTATAAAATCAACAAAAAAAGAGATCAAAAAGACTAAAAAAATTGAATATGTAAAAAGAGATGCCGTAAAGAAAATTGTTGCTGCATGGCTTATAACAGTGCCTGCCGCTGCTACACTGGCTGCTCTATTGTTCTTTACTATAAAAGGTATTATGATTCAAGCTTAAAAGCTTGCTTATGACGCAAGGATTCAAAAACTTTCACAGCTTGAAGATGTTCCTTCACGTCATGAACTCTCAATATTGAAGCTCCATTACGCAGTGCTTCTAAATGAATTGCCAGAGTGCCGGCCAACCTTTCCTCCACCTTTGATGGATATATCTTATCTATCATCGATTTTCTAGAGGCTCCCACCAAAATTCTTTTTTTAAGCATCAAGAAATGTTCAAGATTTTGAATCAAAGAAAGGTTATCTTCTAAGCTTTTTCCAAAACCTATCCCTAAATCTATTATTATATCACTTAGTCCAAATGATTCTGCTTTTTGAATTCTTGTATCTAAGAATGTATAAACATCACTTATAAGGTCTTCGTATCTTGGATTATTCTGCATTGTCTGAGGAGTGCCTTGCATGTGCATAATCACTGCAGTTGCTTTATACTGTGCACACAGTCTGCACACCTCATCATTTTCTAAACCAGTGATGTCATTCACTATACTGAAACCGCTCTCTAATGCTTTAGAAATAACTTCAGGGGTGTGACTGTCAACACTAAAACGCACCCTATCATAGAGTTTATTTTTTTTAATTTCTTCTAGTATCGGGCTTATTCGTAAAAGTTCTTCTTTTACACTCACTATGGGAGCATTGGGACGAGAAGACACAGCGCCTATATCTATGATGTCTGCGCCCTCTTCTATCATCTTTTGTATTTTTTTTACAGCTTCTAGATCTTTAAACCTGCTGCCATCAAAGAAACTGTCATCATTTGCATTTACCACACCCATGATATCAATTTTTTTTGGCTTTTTTATCTTAGCAATCTCTCCCAATCTAGCTGCTAGATCTTTTAATCCAAAAGGTTGTGCCAACTCTTTTCTTGAGAGTGTTTGAAGTTGTTGCCGGCTTGCGATTAATATACAATCGACAAATGGTTCCTTCGCAATCACAGTGCCTTTAGGAACTGCTAAATCAGCACCGATGGAGAGCGCATCTTGTTTTAAGATATTTGCCCCGCCCACTGCTAAATCTTTTATATAAATAAGATGATGTTGCATTTTTGAAGCCAAAATACTGACACCGCCACCATCCACACCAAGATTTTTCAATAATTCTTTTGCGTTTACATCATTTGAAAGTTTTTGGACTTGCATCATTTCTCGCTTACAAAACTCATAAGCAGCATGGAAAATACGTTTTGAGGTTTTGAATTAAGTTCTAAAAGTCTGTATGCTTTATCAAAATTTTCAAGCTGTTGGCGGGAACAAAGTATTTTATCCACAACAGTTGCTCTATAGTATAAAGCTTCCACTAAAGTTTTTGCTTCACCTTTAGATATTCTTGCATGCTGTTTTAAAAATGAAAATATGTTTGCATAATCTATTTGCAGTAAATTAAAGTCAATTTCTTGAACTGCATGTGTGACATCCCCTTGAATTATCGGAAGACGGGAACGAACAGTGGGAAGCAGGTTTGCTTTTGTAGGCACGATTATAATAAACTCTATATTTCGAGGTGGTTCTTCCAAGACCTTTAAAAGAGCATTTTGAGAGATTGTGTTGTAACTTTTAGCACCCAGGACTATATACTTCGTTTGTGACTCACTGATATAAGATTCACTGATAACAGCCTTGGCATGCTCTATTTTAAACTCGCCATCTTCAATAAAACTGACAATACGAAAAGGGTGTAATTGCACTTTTAATTTTTCATGAGCTGACTCAATATCTGAGCTGATGATTATATGACTTTTATTACTCTCATGAATTGACATCAACTTCTCCAAACATCGCAGCATTGAGTGAAGCGTTAAAAAGTCTATAGAGTTGTAAAAGTTTTATATCTAAGTGTGAATCGTAAGATTTCATCGTAAAAGCATTATGAAATTCTTCATCAAAGATCCAAAAATAACTAGAATCTCTTCTTTTTGCAATGTCTGAACGTCTATCTTCACCGCTTCCAATATACCAAAAAATATAGTTGTCTTTATAAGAAAGCGAAAGCATATCATCAAGGATATCTATCATTTCGCCGCCATTTATATTATTGTAATGTTTGTAGATGCTATCTATACTCACTATAGGAAGAATCGGTCTATCTATTTTATCACTGTTTATAGAAGAGAGAATATAACTTTCGAACCATTTTCTTTTTTGATCTGTGATAAGGATGATTGTCTTACCTTCAAGAATATCCGCAATTGTTGCCGAGGAAGTGATAGACCAGTTAAATCTTTGTTCCTCCAACCAACTAAGCGCTCCGTCTTCTTCACGTATAGCATCCAAGCTCCATTGCGCAAAATCCGGTATAGTGTATGGCATCTCTTTTACTTGTCTAACTCATATGCATCATGTAAACCGCGAACCGCGAGTTCTGCATATTTTTCATTAATCACCATAGAGATTTTTATTTCTGATGTTGATATCATATTGATATTGATGTTGTTTTCAGCCATTGTCGTAAATGCTTTTGCAGCAACACCGGTATGAGATTTCATCCCAACACCGACAACGGACACTTTACAAATATCTTCATTATACGAATCAGCTTTAATCTCGCCCTCATCCACAAAAGTGTCAACCACTGCCTTAGCATCAAAAAGATCACCTGTGGCCACGGTGAAGTCAATATTTGTAGTTCCATCATGTGCCTTATTTTGAATAATCATGTCCACATTCACTTCAGCATCTGCCAACTTGTTAAAAATCTCAGATGCGATACCCGGTCTGTCTTTGACACCCATCAAAGAGATGCGGGCTTGGTTTCTGTCTAATGCTATTCCACTTACTAACGGTGCTTCCATAATATTTTCTTCCTTTGTAATTAATGTTCCCTCTTCATCTGAAAAGCTTGTTCTTGTCACTAAATTCACATTTAACTTTTTTGCCATCTCCACTGAACGGTTTTGTAAAACTTTCGCACCCATTGATGCAAGTTCCAACATCTCGTCATAGGATATTTTTTCCAATTTTTTTGCCTTAGGCTCTATTCTAGGGTCTGTTGTGAAAATCCCGCTTACGTCTGTATATATTTCACATAAATCAGCTTTAATGGCTCCGGCAATTGCCACAGCGGATAAATCACTTCCACCGCGACCCAGGGTTGTGACATCCCCTGCAATATTCACACCTTGAAAACCCGCGACTACAATAATCTTTCCAGCTTCTATAGATTCGAGCATCGTTGCAGGGTTTATGTCCTCAATTCTTGCTTTCGTGTGAGAGTCATCTGTCACTATCCCGGCTTTTCTGCCAGTCATAGCAACCGCATCATGTCCCATCTCTTGAAGAGCTATGGCAAGTAAAGATGCAGTGACTCTTTCGCCAGAGCTTAAAAGCATATCCATCTCTGCACGGGAAGGATTTTTAGAAAAATGCTCTGCATATGCAACAAGTTTATTTGTTTCACCGCTCATAGCCGAAACCACAACAACAACATCATGTCCCTCTTTTCTTGTCTTACTTACACGATTTGCAACATTTTGGATTCTTTGCAAATCTCCAACACTTGTTCCACCGAATTTTTGTACTATTAACATCTAAAGCAGTCCCTCTTTTACAAAATATTTTATAACTTTTTCATACACATCTTTTTTAAAAGACACTGTAAGACCTAAGACCTCATCCACACTCACAAATTTATATTCATCAAACTCAGGATGCTTTGTGTCTAGGTTGATCACAGCGCTTTTTTTAAGTTTTAGCAAAAAATACCTTTGCGTCTGGCCTTTATAAGGTTTCATCTTTTTTGCTATCTTATCTGGAAAATCGTATGAAATCCATTCAGGATATTCCCCAACAATTTTCGCTTTATATGTGCCAATCTCTTCTTCAAGTTCACGAAACAGTGCTTCGTGAACTTCTTCACCGCTATCAATCCCGCCTTGAGGAAATTGCCACATATCTATCATGTCATTTCTTTGTGCAATAAAAATCTCTTTTTTCTCTGGATAATTATTTGACACAATTATCATTGCAACATTAGGACGATATAAATCTTTTTTATTCATAGACCAAACCTATACATATTATAAACGCGATTATACATAAGATGTAATTAAAATAAGATAATACCCGCTTCATATTAAGTCTAAATTCACTACAATACATTTTTACTTTATAAGGATGCAAACTATTTTTAAACTACTTTTCATTAGCCTTGCTATTGTATCTATCAGTGTTTTCTCAGTGTATTTTCTCTCTAAGCCTAGATATGAGCAAATCATACAACCACCTTTAGAAGTGCCAGAGGACTTCTATATTCAAAAAGATTCTGTTATACAGATTCCTATAACAATCCAAACAAAAGATTTACGTCAAGCTATCCTTGATGAGATACAAAATCCCATTTCATCAGGTATAACAAAAGAGATCACAACAGATATATTCAATATAAAACCCCCGCAACCTTTAGAATCATGGCCGATGCTCAGAGGTATGACAAACTTTACAGATAAAACTTTCCAAGCCGGAATATGGATTAATCATAAAGTCTATTTAAAAGATGTGCAAATATACTTTGAAGGTGAAAATGTTAGAATTTTCACCAGTTATGCCATTGATATCGCTATAGACTATAAACAAAGCCCTCTGCCTTTCATCAATGCGCTCAAAAGTAAAGGTGTTTTAACAGGCTATCTTGAAGCAAATGTTGAACTTCGCGGTCAAATCTTTATCGATGATGATGCAAAACTTCACATAAAGGCTTCCCAGGACACTACAAAAGTGGAATTCACCAAAATCAACTTCCCATATAAGCTCAATGTTCTTGAACTTTTAAACATCACCCAAACAGAAAATTTTATAAAGAAAAATATTCTTGAAGAATCGGTGAATAAACATATATTTTCTCAAATAGAACAACAGATTGCAAAAAAACAAGTGGACCTTCAATTAGCCCAAAAGATTCAAAACATTGTATATAACAACTCTTCACCGCTGGCTTTATCAAAAAATTTATGGTTGGTGCCAAGTGCAGAAAAAATTTCCATATCTCAAATCAATGGAGAAGGTGAAAGCTGTGACAACACTTTATCCATCAATGTTGGAATCCTTGCAAAACCAAAACTTATCAGCAGCGATGAAAAACCATTTGTGATTGCAAAAAAATCTATTCCCTTAAGCTGTGAAAACCTTAGTCCAAAAATATATCTCTATCCGAATATAAATCTAGAATATAGTTTTACGGCTAAGCTTATTGAAAAAGAACTGCAAGATTTCATCGCCGAAGAACACCCTGAGGAAGACTATTCTATTTCCAATGTGAAAATATATCCCAGTAAAGAAAAACTGATCCTATCTATAGATCTTATAGAAAAAGAAGACTCAAATAAAGTCTTAACTTTTTATCTATGGGGCTCACCTGTCTTAGACCAAGAAAAAATGCAGATCAGTTTGGAAAACTTGGAGTACACACTCGAGAGTAAGCATAGTTTAGTTGAAGTCGTAGGCTGGATCTTAGATGATAAAATAAAAAGATACATTCAAGAAAAAGCGTATTTCAACTACAAAGAAAAGTTTCAAGAACTCTCAGATCAACTCGCAAAAATTGAGCATGAGTCAAATAAAAAAATTCTAAGCGGAGCAATTCATTCTTTAGAGATTCAAGAGATATTCACAGCTGAAGATGGGGTTGTCCTCCACGCTGAAGCGATAGGTGATTTATCTTATAAAATAAACCTTTATGATGAAGAGGCGGAAAAGTAGTTGTTGCTTTATATCCATATCCCCTTTTGTGATTCAAAATGCTCTTACTGCTCCTTTAATTCCTATGTGGATAAGTTTCATCTCAAAAAAACATATATGAAAGCTCTTGAAGTGCAACTTCACCATGAGCTGCAAAGATTTAAAGTGAGAAACAAATCAATCGAGTCAGTGTTTATCGGTGGAGGCACACCTTCGACTGTTGAGCCGAAACACTATGAAAATATATTCACCATTATAAAACCGTACCTTCAAGACTCTATAGAAATAACATCTGAAGCAAATCCCAACAGTGCCACAAAAGAATGGCTGCAAGGGATGAAAAAACTTGGTGTAAATCGTATAAGTTTTGGCGTGCAAAGCTTTAACGACCAAAAGCTAAAGATTCTCAACCGTGCACATTCACCTAAAGATGCACTTGAGGCCATCGAAAATGCAAAAGCTGCAGGCTATAAAAATATTTCTCTTGATTTGATTTACGCGACTCTTGGAGACACAAAAAAGTTGCTTGAGTACGATATAAAAACTGCATTGAATCTTCCAATCAACCATCTCAGTGCATACGCTTTGAGTATAGAAGAAGGCACTCCATTTGAGAGAAAACCGTATATGGCAAAAGAAACACTCAAGTTCACTTCATGGATTTTTGACAAACTTCAAGAATCAGGATTTGAGCAATACGAAATCAGTAATTTCGGCACCTACCAAAGTTCCCATAATCTCGGCTATTGGCAATATAAAGACTATATAGGACTTGGAAGCGGAGCTGTGGGAAAGTTAAAAGATGAGAGATACTACCCCACTCCAAATGTTGAAAACTATATCAGCAATCCATTAGATATAAGAATCGAGACACTTGATGATGAAGATATCAAAATAGAACAAATGTTTTTAGGTTTTCGTTCTATCGTTGGAGTGTCAAAAAATATATTCAACACTGATGAAATCAAAAGAGCACAAATCTTGGTGGAAGAAGAAAGACTTCACTTCAAAAACGACACTTTTTACAACTTAGACTATCTATTATCCGATGAGATAACCCTCTTTATCTCTTCTTGAAGTTATTTTAGATAAAATCGCTTTTTAAATTATAAATTTTTAGAGGTTAACTATGTTTGGAATGGGTTTTACAGAAATAGTGATCATAATGGTTATTGCTATTTTATTTTTAGGTCCGGATAAATTACCTGGCGCTATGGTGGATATTGCTAAATTTTTCAGACAGATGAAAAAAACTGTTGGAACAATGAAAGACACTCTCGAAGAAGAGATGAACGTAAGCGAAATAAAACAAGAGGCTTTAGCATATAAAAAACAGCTTTTAGATGCACAAGACAAACTTGAAGAAGCAACTTCTTTACCAGATATAGGTGCTAAACTTACAGATTTAAGTGATGATATTATCGGCGATATAGAAGAAACTTCACCAAAAGAAGAAGAAGTCACCTTCAAGAAAAAGAAGAAAAAAATAGAAAAAATAGAAAAAGAAGATACTGATGTTTGATGATTTAAGACCGCACCTTGTTGAGCTGAGAAAAAGACTTGGGATTTCTGTAGGTAGCCTTGTAGTGATGTTCTTTGTGATGTTTTATTTTCATGAACCAATCTTAGAGTGGATGGTGGAACCTTTAAATGTTGCACTGATCGAAGTCGGTAAAAAATCTCTTCATGCAGCTGAAGGTATGGTTACAACTTCTCAAGTCGGCGGTGCATTTTTTGTAGCGCTTAAGGTCTCTTTTTTTGCAGCCATAGTGGCTTCTATCCCTATCATACTTTCACAACTTTGGATGTTTGTTGCTCCTGGTCTTTATGCAAATGAAAAGAAAATGATCATCCCGTTTATCTTAGGTGGGACCACCATGTTTTTAGTCGGTGTCTTATTTGCCTACTATGTGGTGACTCCTTTTGGATTTGACTTTCTCATCACTTTTGGTAGTTTTAAATTCACCCCGCTCATAAATATCGAAGACTATGTAGGTTTCTTCACCAAAATCATGTTTGGATTCGGACTTGCATTTGAACTGCCTGTTTTTGCTTACTTTCTTGCTCTTTTAGGTTTGGTGGACGACAGACAAATGATTTCATTTTTCAAATATGCTGTTGTGCTTATTTTTATCACTGCGGCATTACTCACACCTCCGGATGTCTTAACACAACTTCTTATGGCCGGTCCGCTTATTATCCTGTATGGATTATCTATCTTAATCGTTAAAGCTGTCAATCCTGCTGCAGATGAAGACGAGGAAGAAGAGGAAGTTGAAAGCATAAGTGAAATGCTTGGTTTGGATGAATTAAGTACGAAATAAAGTGCAAAACAACAAAGAACTTCTAACACAAAGCTATGACTTCACCTTGCCAGGTGAACTGATAGCCACGCATCCTGCATCTCCAAGAGACAGTGCAAAATTACTTATCTACAACCGTCAAACAAAAAAAATCACACACACCGTTTTTAGCGAATTTGAAAAATACATCCCTCAAAACTGTGCTTTGATTTTCAATGACACCAAGGTTATCAAAGCGAGACTTTTTGGGATGAAACCAAGTGGCGGAAAAATCGAGCTTCTCATCAACCGTGCACTTAACGCCTTTGATGTGAATGTATATATCAAAGGAAAGGTGAAAGTGGGCACACACATCATCTTTAATGATACTTTTTATGCAGAGGTCGCTGAGCTCAATGGGGATGGAAGCAGAGTTGTGCACTTTTTCAACACCCAAGAAAAGTTGCGCTTTGAAGATATTTTACCCATCGTGGATGAAATAGGTCATGTGCCGCTCCCGCCTTATATTCAAAGAGAAGACAACAAAGAAGATGAAAGCGAGTACCAAAGTGTATTCGCTTCAAATGAAGGAGCGGTTGCAGCACCCACAGCCTCCCTTCACTTCACCGATGAGCAACACAAACGAATCTGTGAAAAATTTAAACATGCCTATCTCACACTTCATGTCGGCAGCGGCACATTCAAACCTGTAGAGGCTGAGACTATCACAGACCATCCAATGCACTCAGAATATTATGATATTTCAGATAAAGCAAAAAAAATATTAGACTCACAAACTCCGGTTCTTAGCATAGGAACAACATCCACACGAACCATAGAGTTTTACACTAAACATGGCAAAAAACAAAGAGGTGAAGCAAATCTTTTTTTACATCCGCAAAACAAACCCCAGAGAGTGAACCACTTACTCACCAACTTTCACCTTCCAAAATCAACCTTGCTGATGTTGGTTGCATCCTTTGTAGGACTTGAAGTTGCTCAAGAACTTTACGCAGAAGCTATTCAAGAAAAGTACCGTTTTTATTCTTACGGCGATGCTATGCTCATACTATGATTAGTCCGTAAAAGGAACAAAGTCCCTTTTACTTCGCTTGTGCCGCTGTGACGACTGAAGCTTAACTTATTTCATAAGTCAGAATTTATTTCAATATTACTTTTCCGTTTATGATTTCAACTTCACCGTTTAATTCTGCTTCAAAAACCCTAGCTGAAAACTTTTCCAGTGCTTCATCATAACTAGGACTATTTTCACAATACTCTAAAAATACATCACTTTTTTTCTCAATACCTAGCTTAGTATTTGCAAACTTTGCTACAAATGATTCTATATCATATATCGCTTTTGCCTTGCCCGAATGTAACAACTCATTTGTAGCATTGCTTTCACCTAGTCTTTGAGGAAACACATAAATCTGTTTTTTCATTTTCAAAGCATATTCCACACTTCTCATGCTTCCACTACCCAAATCTGCCTCACTTACAATAAGCACTTCACCCAATGCTACAACAAGCTCATTCCGGCTTACAAAACTCCAAGGTCTGCTTTTGAAACCTTCTTCAAACTGAGAAAGCAGGAGTCCGTTTTTTTCTATCTCAGTTAAAAGGTTTTTATTCACCGATGGATATTTTATATCTATGCCGCAAGGAAGGACAGCAATAGTGTTTGAACTGCCTGCTCCAGAATGCGCCATTGCATCCACACCCATAGCCCCGCCGCTCACTATACAAACACCATGTCTACTTAAAAGCGAAGCCAGCTTTTGTGTATATTCACGTGTATATTTAGAAGGTTTTCTTGTTCCGACAATTGAAATTTTTGTTTTTTTAAGAAGCGATATATCCCCGCTGTATGAAAGTTGTTTTGGATAGTTTTTCATAGATGACAGCTCTTGAACTTGTTCTATCACCTGAGGCATCTAATAGACCTTGTTTATAAGCACTAAGTCTAAATCTTTAAAGAGGTGCTTAGACTCTGTGAGTGCTGCAAGAGTGTTTACATGCGGATGACCGATAGCAATAGCCACCCCTTCAGATCTTGCGATTTTGATAGCTTGCTTAATCTGTCCTTTTACATATGCTTTATCCATATGATGATCTAAGAACACATCTCTGGCAACATACTTTAAAGCAAAATTTTTCATCACTTTAGGCACTTGAGTCTTACTTGTGGTTCTACTGTCTACAAAACTGATATCATTAGAATTCAGTGCTAAAATCAATCGATTCATAGCCTTCTCATCAGAAGTGTATTTACTTCCTGTATGATTGTTGACATATCTCACTTTTGGAAATAATTTTTTAATCTCTCTGACTCTTGAAGATATTTCTTGCTGGGTGTCTTTAATGCGTAAGGTGCCCGGTTCTTCTGCACTGTAACTTTGTGCTTCCATAGGAAGATGCACCATATAAAAATCTTCTTTAGCCGCTAACTTCGCTGAATTTGGCCGCGCTGCACTTGGAGGTAAGAATGACATTGTAAGATCTAAATTTAAAGCTTTAATAGCTTCGACTTGAGAACGTACGGACACATCATCTATTATAATCGCTAAACGCGGTTTGTTTAAATTTATAGACCTTACTTTTCGTTTAATTCTAGAAGGCGGTTTAGAGGTGGACACATGTTCATATTCATGAGCAGCACCTGCTAATTCCCGAACTTCTAGAACCTCTTGTTTGAGATCTTCAGATATCTTATATAAATTCTTTTCTTCTGCTGTTATTCTTATCTTCTCTTGCTCTTTTTTTAAAGCTGTTTTTTGTTGTTGCTCTAAGAATTTTTGAGTTTTTTCATTCACTGCTTTTGCAGTCTCAACATCTTCTTTAAGAACTTTTTTTAATCGCTGTGTCACATCATCAATAGTGGGCAAATTCGTTTCTTCAATTTTTTGAAGAAGTTCTAATCTTCTTTCTTGCTTTTTCTTTTCTTTTGTGGCCAATTCTGCTTTTGCTTTTTCAAAACCTATATAATAACCGGCAGCCAGAACAAGTAAGCCTGATGCAAGAAGAGCTAAAAACCACGCTATATACTTTAAAATATCTGACTCGTTTGCGGCTTTAGTTTTTCTTTTTGACAAGCGTAGACCCTCGATTAATTATTTTTGACACTATACCTAAAAAAGAATAAATGAATTAAATGTATGACAGATTGAAATTTTATGTGAGGATTTAATAAAAGAATAAGCTATCTCTCTCGCTGGGGAGAGAAATAGAGACTATTGTGTGACGTCTTGTAAAATACCTTCAAAAACAGTTTGTGCACTCATAAGAGCCTCTCTCGAATCTTTATCTACAATTGCTGCACTGCTTAACCAGTTGTACACAGCCGTAAATCCCATCACTATTTTATCTTCATCTTTTTTCTTGTAAAGCATAGTGGTGCATGGAGCAAATGCAGCTGCTTCAGGTTTCACTTTAGCAACAGCACGAATCACCTCTATTTTACAAATAGAGTATGTGATATAAAAATCATACGGACTTGTATCTCCCAGCTTAGCACTTAAGTCAAAATAACTAGGCATAACAAAACCCGCTTCATCAAATTTTTCTTCAAAATTTTCTTCTAACTTTTCTTTTGCCTCTTCAAAGTCTTCACCTTTTAAATCCATAGAATACTTTGTAAGAAGTGTGCGTGTCTCTTCTAAACTTGCAGTGCTGTAAGCATGTTTTGCATTAGGAAGTGTAGTGGTGATCACCTTAGCTATGGCATCTTCAAGTTTTTTTAGCACAACCGTGTCAGAACCTAAAATTTTTGCTTGCGCATCTGCACTGACAACTGAAATATGCAATGTGTCTTCATTTTTTCTTTGATACACCGCAAGGCCCATAGGTAAAAAAATTCCGGCATCAGCATGCTTAACCAACATCTCTTTTAAAAGAGTGTCATGATATATCGAGATAGCACTATAAATTTTAAAGTTATCTTCACCATATTTTTCAGCAAGACCGCTGTTGATATCTGAGTTGATTCCGATAGTGAATCCATTACTTGCCAATGCTTTTTCTATCATCTCTGAAGTGATTTTTCCGTCTTTATTATCTACCGAATATATATGTAAATCACCTTTAACTGCCTCTGTAGAGTTAAAGCATCCTGTCAACATTACCGCTACTATTGCCACTAATACAACAATTTTTTTCATTCATCATCCCTTACGTTATTATTTAAAAAGATTATACAACAATATTTATTTAAATGCCATATCACAAAATCATTAAATAATTATATCTTTGTTTTAAGCAAAATTTTTATATAATCGCGCGTTCCTTTCTCTTTGTATCATTTAAATGATGATATATACTAGATATCCGAAAGGGAAACATACGCCGATGAGGCAAATACCAAAGGGAGAATATACTCTATGAGAAACTACGAAAACTTAGTTATCGTTAAACCGACATTAACAGCAGAAGAGATCCAAGCTAACATAGCAGCGATTGAAGAGGTGATCACTTCAAACGGTGGTGAAATAGCTACTACAGATTCAATGGGAATGAGAAAATTAGCATACCCGATAGAAAAAAATGAGCGTGGATATTTCCATGTTATCTATTATTCAGTTGCTCCATCTGCAATCAGTGAAATTGAAAGAAGATTCAGACTAAACGAAGAACTACTTCGTTTTGTCACTATCAAATACGATACAAACCGTGAAGTAAAAGCATGGAACGGTCTTGTTGAAAAAGCTCAAAAAGCAGCAGCGGCTCCGGCAAAAACTGAAGAAGCACCTGCGGCAGTTGAAGCTCCAGTGGAAGAAACACCAGTGGCAACAGAAGCTCCGGCAACTGAAGCAGCAGCAGAGTAATTAGCGTAAAGCTTAAACAAAGAAGGAAAACCCATGTACAATAAAGTCATATTAGTTGGAAACTTAACTCGTGATATCGAACTTAGATACTCTCAAAGCGGAATGGGCATAGCAAACACTGCTATTGCGACAAGCCGTAAATTCACCACTAACGGTGAAAAAAAAGAGGAAGTATGTTTTGTAGATATCACATTCTTCGCAAGAAGTGCAGAGATAGCAAACCAATACCTTCGTAAAGGGAGTAAAATCCTTGTAGAGGGAAGACTTAATTTTGACCAATGGGTAGATCAAAATGGACAGAAACGCTCAAAGCACTCTGTTGTAGTTGAAACGATGCAAATGTTAGATTCTAAGGGAGACAACCAAGGTGGCGGCGGATATAACGCTCCAGCTCAAGGTGCTCAACCTGCCTATCAACAACCAACGCAGCAACAACCGCAATCATACAATGCTCCACAGCAACAACCAAGCTATCAAGCACCTGCCTCACAGCAAAAACCTGCGTATAATAACCAGGCCACAGCTCAAAGCCGTGCTATGCCAAGCAACGATTCTGTTCCAGTGATTGACATCGATGAAGATGAAATTCCGTTTTAGAAAAAATAGATAATAAAGGAAACACCATGTCAGAAAAAAGAAAATACAAAAAAAGATTTTGTAAGTACTGTGAATCAAAAGTTGATTTTATGGATTATAAAGATGTAGGAGCTTTACGTTTCTCACTTTCAGAAAGATATAAAATTATGCCACGCCGTTTAACAGGTAACTGTAAACGTCACCAAGATATGATAACTGTAGTTATCAAAAGAGCTCGTGCTGCAGCATTAGTTCCATATACAGTGACTCGTA
>JACNLH010000182.1 GCA_014381585.1 Candidatus Sulfurimonas ponti | reverse complement strand
AGAACTTAGAGACTATTTCAAATAATATATCTTTATTAGAAGAAATGACTGAAAATATGATTAATGTCGGGTATGCTAAAAAAGTGGATCTTTTAGAAGTGCAGGCAAAAAAAGGGAATGTCCAAAGACTACTTATTCAAATGGAATCCAACAAAAATCTTTTATACCATTACATCAGTTTTTTACTCAATACAAAAGTGACACAAATCACAACTCCAACATCAGAACTTCTCATGCCGCAATACAGCGAAGAAGATATCCTAGAAAACAACTTAGATATCCAAAAAGCACAAACAGGTCTTTTGATACGAGAAAGTATGGTGAATGTCTCTAAAGCTTCTTACTATCCCACTCTTGGTGCTTTTGGTGAAGTATCCACTGCGGATGACGCTTTTTTAAATGATGCAGCAGATCATAAAGCATACACAGTTGGGGCCCGACTCACTTGGAATGTTTTTAACGGCGGTATTGACAGTTCAAAAATTGAACACTCAAGATTAGAACAGCTCAAAACTGCTTCACAAGTGCAATTAGCACGTAAAGGTATAGCTCTGCAGATCGCAAAAATATACACACAAATCAAGTCTGCCGATGCAGAGATAAAATCCCTAGAAGCAGAATTGGCTTTGGCAGATGTTATTTATAAGAACTATGAGGGAAGATATAAAGAAAAACTATCTTCTATGAGTGATGTGATTATCAAACAATCAGAACAGATTCAAAAAATATTAGAACTGCAAGTTGCAAAAAACAAACGCAATCAAAAAGTGTTCGCACTTGAAAAACTGGCAAATGGAGAAGAAAAATGAAAATGAGAAATATATTAATCCCGATTCTACTTACAACTGCACTCGTGGCAGAAACACTCACTCTCTCAGGGAGTGTGATTTCCGATAATAAGAAAATGATTACAAGCCGTTTTATGGGTTTTGTCACAACAGTGAATGTATCTGAAGGTGAAAAAGTTAAGAAAAACCAAACACTTTATAAGATTGATTCCCGTGAGATAGATTCAGCAAAAAGACAAGCTGAACTTAGTTTACAAATGTATCAAAACCAGTATACAAACCTCATACTGAATCTTCAAAGACATAGACGGCTTCTTGAAAAGGATATGGTTTCGAAATATGAGGTGGAAAATTTAGAACTTGCGGCTTTAAATCTTCAAGATATGATTTCCATTGCAAAAGCGAGACTCCAAGAGGTTATGAATCAGTATAAATATTTAAATGTAAAAGCACCCAATGACGGTGTTGTAGTTGAGAAAAATATCAAAGTCGGTGAAATGGCTATGCCCGGAATGCCTGCAATCATTCTTTCTGATTTGAGTCAACTTAAAATTTCTGCTGAAATTGCAGAAAGCAATCTTGGTATGATACACCACGGTAAAAAAGTCACGGTCAACATTCCCTCTTTAGGGATTAAAACCATTGGCACCATATCAGCCATCATCCCAAATTCAAATCCTATGACACATACATTTGGGATCAGGGTCTCTTTTAAAACTCTGAATAAATCAGTCTATCCCGGTATGTATGCCACCATAGACATCAACTAAGGTTGTCAAAATGAGCACAGAAGAATCTTATAAACCCACAGATATTGCAGGAAAACTCGCCAGTGCTTTTTTAAGAAATCCTCTCACCACAGTTTTGGGTGTTTTTCTTTTAGCTATTGGTTATATTGCTCTGCTTATTATGCCGCGTGAAGAAAATCCCCAAATGGTTGTGAGCGGTTCCACTGTTATAGTCGCACTGCCGGGGGCAAGTGCTGCAGAGGTGCAAAAAGTGATAGTGCAACCTCTTGAGAGAAAACTCAAAGAGGTTAAAGGTGTGCAACATATCTATGGGCGTGCAATGGACAATGTTGGAATTGTCAATGCGGCTTTTTACATTGGTGAAGAAAAAGAGGATTCAAATCTTAAAGTCTATGATAAAATCATGCAAAATGCAGATATATTTCCAAAGGGTTCTATGAATCCTATCATTAAGCCGCTTGATATTGATATAGATATTCCTATCGTTTCCATCGCTTTTTTTGCACATGATGACACTGTCGGTCATGTGGAGCTTCATGATAAAGTTAAAAAAATTCAACACCATCTAAACGGCCTTCCAAATGTTGCAGTCACTGCCATAAAAGGTGATCACAAGCATCAGTTCAATATTGAACTCGACCTCAACAAATTATCTGGATACAACATCTCCATAGGGCAAGTTGTTCAAGCTGTTCAATCTCTTGCATACAGTGTTCCAGCTGTAAAAAACCGAACAAAAGACAATCAAATCATTATGCTTGGTGTTAAAAACGCTATAGAGAGTTCAAAAGATGTGGGAAATATACTCATAGCTCAATATCAACAATCGGCAATCTACCTAAGAGATATTGCGACAGTTTCCGATTCTTATGACATTCAAAACTTTCAATCTGCCTCTATAAGTGTCCAAAAAGATGATGGAAAGTTTTCACCGCTGCAAGAGCAAGTGACACTCACTGTATCAAAACTTCAAGGGACCAATGCAGTTGTAATAGCAAATGCCGTGAAAAAAGAACTTGAACAACATAGGGAGTTTTTAGAAAACAGCGGTGTTCGGTATGTTATAACTCGTAATGACGGTGAAAGAGCAGATGAAGCAGTGAATGAACTTGTGTATCATCTTGTTTTATCCATCATCATTATCGCTATTTTACTTGTTGTGGTACTTGGTTGGAGAGAATCTTTAATCGTCACATTCACCATCCCTGCAATCCTGGCCATCACACTTTTTATAGCTTATTTGAGTGGTCAGACCATCAACAGGATCACCCTTTTTGCATTCCTGCTTTCTCTTGGACTTTTAGTCGATGCGGCTATTATTGTGATTGAAAATATCCATAGACATTATCATTCACCTGAATCTGCTGATAAATCAGCGGATGATTTAATGATAAAAGCAACTGATGAGATCGGACCGCCTACAAATATAGCAACACTCGCCATAATTATGACTATGATACCTATGGCATTTGTTGGACAGATGATGGGTCAGTTTATGAAACCGATCCCTGCAAATGTTCCAATAGCGCTTGTCGCTTCACTCTTTGTTGCTTATATATTCACACCTTATTTGGCAGTGAGAATGTTAAAAAAACCAAAGCATCCTAGTAAGGAGAGTGATCATGTTTAATATATTTAAAAAATTTGAAGATATCATTTTACATGCTATACAAAGCCCGGCTAAAAGAAGAATAATAATTCTTCTTACATTTATCAGCTTTGTCTTATCTGTTATGATGATTGCGCCTACAAATATGGTTTTGGCAAAAATGCTTCCTGGAAAAAATAATGACACTTTCAATATTTATATAGACTTAGCAAATGGAAGTTCTATTGAGCAAACAAAACAGGTGAGTGACTGTGTTGTCGGTTTTGTGCAAAAAGAAAAAGAGGTGCTCGACACTGAGGTGTTTTTAGGGATGGGTTCACCACTTAATTTTGCAGGACTTATCAAGGGGTCTCATTTTAAAAACTCAGAAAATGTCGCTGAAGTTGTGTTGAATCTTAGTAAACAACACGATAGAGCTGAACCGTCTTATATGATGGTGCAACGTATGAGACCTATTATCACATCAGAGTGTTCTAAGATATTTCCAAACACTAAAATATCTTTTGTAGAACCGCCTGCCGGACCTCCGGTGCTGGCATCTATAGTTGCTGAAATCTACGGATATGATACAGACGGAATTAGAAAGTTGGCACAAAGGGTTTCTAAGGTCCTAGAAGAGACTGAAGGACTTGTGGACATTGATATTATGCAAGATGATATATATGACACTTATGAGATAAAAATAAACACAGAAAAAGTATCCCGCTCCGGTGTTTCGGTGAAACAATTAAATGATATATTGTATTTAGCTTTTGAAGGGATGAATATCGCTGTAAAAAACTCCGATGTTTATAATGACCAAATCCCTATTTTCCTTTCTTTAAGTCAAGAATCAAAAAAGTTCTCTTCCAAAAATATAAATGCACTCAAGGTTAAGCTTGCGGCACTCAAACTTATGAATCATATGGGGATGATGATTCCCATCACTGAACTCGTAAGCATTTCACCAAAAAAATCCAACACGATGATACTGAGTAAAAATCTCTATCAGATGACAAATGTAATGGCTGAGACCGATATGCTCTCTCAAGTTTACCCTCTTATGGATGCTAGAAATATCATACTCGAAACATTCAGTGATGCGTATGAAATCAAAAAAACCGGCCTTTTTGATTTGGAATTCAAAGATAAACAAAGCGGTTCCACATATAGACTTCTATGGGATGGTGAAATGGAGGTCACGCTTGACACCTTTGTGGAGCTCGGAGCTGCATTTATCGCAGCCCTTGTGCTTATCTTTTTACTGATGGTTATATACTACAAAAGTTATACACTAAGCGGTATCATTTTATTAGGCTCATTTTTATCTATTATCGGTGTTATTGTGGGTCATTGGATTATGGATATCTTCACCACTGATACATTTTTTCTCACTGCAACTTCACTCATAGGTTTTATCGCACTTATAGGGATAAGTTCACGTAATTCTCTTTTACTTATAGATTTTACAAAATCTCTCATTGAAGAAAAAAATATGTCAAAAGCAAATGCTATCGCTCATGCAACAGCAACAAGGGCGAAACCGATTTTCCTAACTGCTGCGGCCATCATCCTGGCTTCAACACTGCTCGCTGGAGATGCAGTTTTTGGCGGACTTGGTGTTGCTCTTATCTTTGGAACCATAGCGGCTGTCATCGCTTCACTTCTTGTAGTCCCCGTACTTTTATATATGGTGGACCTTGAGAAGCATTTTCATTTAAATAAAAAAGGTCTCTCAACACATGTTTAAAATAACACTATCACTTATCATCACTTTTAGTTTATCCAACTCTTTATATGCACAAACAGATGCCTTTGACATTTACGACTGGATGGAAAGTCTCAAAGGCGAATGGATTCTATCCCCTGCTGAGAAACAGGTTGGCACTGATTCGTACAAAAGTCCTAAATTAAAGTCCATTGTTGGGAATCCAAATAAACCTGGAATGGTTTTTAAGGCTATAGGAAAAAACTCCACTGTACAAGAAGACTTACTACCGGATACTGAAAAACAAATGGTCACCATGTATCACTGTAAAGATATTGAATGCAACAATCTAAAAGCAACGCACTACTGTGTGAAACAAAATCAGCCGGAGTTTATTGCCAACCTAAAAGAAAGCACTCCCACCCGCATTGTATTTGATTGTGATATGAGTACGCAGGTGTGTCAATCTGATGAAGACCATGTGCATACTATAATTCATGAGATCACTGAGAATGGACGCCATTTAAAAAGCTCTTATTTGAGTTGGAAAGATAAAAAACCAAAAGATATCAGCTCTATATATCATTTTGACAGAAAATAAAGAGACACATCACTTAAAATAAAAATTTAAACGATCTTAATTCACCTGAGTTTATTCTAGGTCCAAGTTAAATAATACTAAAAAAAAGTTAGCTATAATAGCGTCAATAATTAAAGAAGAGGATATGTAGTGATTACATTAAAAGAAGCACTCAAACTAAGTAAAGAAGAATTAAATAATTTTAAAGCCGAGTTAAAAGCTAAAATCGAAGCTGATCCTGAGTTAAATGCTTATATAGATGTACAAAATATCGGAGACGGTGTTCCTATCGCTATCAAAGACAATATTCAAGTTAAAGGCTGGTCTATCACATCCGGTTCAAATATTCTTCAAGGCTATATCGCTCCTTATAATGCAACTGTGATTGAAAAAATGACCAAGGCGGGACTTTCACCTTTTGGCAGAACAAACATGGATGAATTTGCCATGGGTTCCACCACTGAATCGAGTTTTTATGGAAAAACTTTAAACCCTCATAACTCGGATTGTGTTCCCGGAGGTAGTTCGGGCGGTTCTGCTGCTGCTGTCGGTGCCGGTCTGGCTATAGCAGCTTTAGGAAGTGACACTGGTGGCTCAATCCGTCAACCAGCTTCTTTTTGTGGAATTGTTGGAATGAAACCGACTTATGGAAGAGTGTCTCGTTATGGTCTAGGAGCGTATGCATCGAGTCTTGATCAAATAGGTCCAATGACTCAAAATGTTGAAGATGCCGCAATTTTATACGATATCATCAGCGGTTCTGATGAGAAAGATTCCACCAATGCAAAGATGGATGACAAAGTTTGTCAAAATCTAAATCCTGATAGAAAATTAACTGTCGCAGTTTTGCCACACTATGTGGAAAATGCAAGTGAGGATGTTAAAAATGCCTATGCAAAAGCTATTGAAGCACTTAAGAATGCAGGACATACGATCATAGAACGTGAGATGATGGATGCTAAGTTTGATATCTCCGCATACTATATCACTGCAACTGCAGAAGCCACCACAAACTTAGCTAGATATGACGGTATACGTTATGGAAACCGTGTTGAGGGTGAAAATCTTCAAGACACTTTCATTCAAACACGCAGCAACGGTTTTGGCGATGAAGTCAAACGTCGTATTATGCTTGGAAATTTTGTGCTCTCAAGCGGTTATTATGAAGCTTACTATGTAAAAGCGCAGAAAACCAGACATATCATTAAAAAGCAATATGAAAAGATTTTTGAAGAGGCAGATTTGATACTTTCACCGATTGCTCCGGGAACTGCTCCTAAATTCGGTGAACTTAAAAATCCTATAGATATGTATCTTAGTGATATTTACTCAATCAGCGTAAACTTGGCAGGACTTCCTGCTCTTTCATTACCTATCTCAAAATCAGAAGATTCAATGCCTATAGGACTGCAACTTATTGCAAAAGCTTACGATGAGCAAACTCTTTTTGACGGTTCAATGAGCCTCGAGAGAGCTATAAACTATAAAAAGCATTAATGCTTTGGGCTTCCTGCCGACACCCACTAAAGTGGGAGGGCATGTGAAACACTAAATGTTTCATCGACGGGAAACCAAGTGTTAACGTAGATAGCGGGATTACTCCCGATATCGTGACACAAAGGGACAATAAGGTTCCCTTAAATTTATGAAATAAATTAAAGGATAATAAAAATGGATGAAGAAAAACACGATAAAGTGATGACACAGTTGACAAAAGTGTTTGCAAATGAAAACTTAAAAATCGGAGAGGCTATATCTGTTTGGTATTCGCTTGGAATGTTTTTATTTTCACACGCTGATAAGGAACATAACTCAAGAGAAAAAATCCATGAAGCTATTAAACAATACATGGGGACTGTAAGAAAAGCAGAAAAAGAACAAAGTGAGCAAAAATAATCAGCTCTTTTTAGAAATCATAGATGCTTTAGTGGATAATGGATATAGTGTTATCCCTAATGCATTGAATCCTGAGCTATGCCACAGCTTAAAAATCACTGCACAGACACAAAGAAATTATAGATACGCAGGTATCTCTAAAAGCCCCCGTAAGCACCTAGATTCACGTCGTAGACGAGATAAGATATCTTGGCTTAAAGAAGACAGCGCTTCACAAAGTCACTACTTG
>JACNLH010000181.1 GCA_014381585.1 Candidatus Sulfurimonas ponti | reverse complement strand
ACAGCCCTAGCTTCACTATTTGCAACGGCAAAAATATCATAGTTTTCACCACTTGCAAAATCGATCTCGCTTTTAATCTCAGAACGGGATATTTTTTCAATCCTATCACGTAATTCTGCTGCTTCTTCAAAACGCATATCTTCTGCATACAAGTGCATCTTTTCTTCTAGTTTGGATATGAGAAGTTTTTTATTTTCAATGAGTTGCAGTCCAAAATCTACTTCTTTTTTATAGATATTTTCTAAAACTGGCAACTCGCATGGTCCTAAACATTTATCTATTTGATGATAAAGACAAAGTTTTTTAGATTTCAAACAGCCTTTTTTTTGTACAAGTTTACATAATTCATACACAGAATCTAAAATATCTCGAGCAGCGACAGAGTAGGGACCAAAATAAGTAATATCTGAACTTTTAATGATCCTTCTTGTAATCTCAAAACGTGGATATTTTTGTGAGTTATCAATATAAAGATAAGGATATGTTTTATCATCACGAAGTAAAATATTGTACTTTGGATTTAATTGTTTGATAAGTGAATTTTCTAATATAAGCGCGTCATGTTCAGAGTTCACCACTATATAATGAAGAGATACAGTTTGTTGGAGCATCTTTATTATTCTAACAGAGAGATTTGTTTTAGGGTGAAGTTCAGGTGTAAAACTAAAATAACTCTTTACACGTTTAGAGAGGTTTTTCGCTTTTCCAACATAGAGTAAATTTTCGTCCTTGTCAAAGTACTGATACACCCCAGCAGAGGATGGAAGTTGTTTTATTTTTTCTTCAAGTGTCATTTTTAGCTTTTATGATGTTTTGAATACTACGGACTAAAGTATTGAGTCTTTCATCGTGAATATGAACTTCTACTTCACCACTTCCTCTTTCTGTATAGTACTGTCTTGCAACTTTTTTGACTTCTGGCTTTTTTGTAGGAGAATGTGTAACAAATGCTTTTATATCTTGAATATCACTATCTTGACACTCTTGGGGCGTGTAGAAATTTAACGCACTTTTGATGTTTTGTACATTATTGTTGAATTCTTGTTTACCGGCATTATGGTTTAGAACAAAAAATAGGGTATTATTCTGAAAATATGCAAATTTTACAAATCTTGTAAATGAAGGCATAAACATAGATTTAATTTTGTCTATACATTTAAATTTTTTGAGTTTAGAAAATTGAGGTTTATTTTGAAGAGTAGTAATTATTTGAGTAGCATTTTTCATATGCTAATTATAGCAATGTTTTCATTAAGTATGTTGGGATGCGGGTATAAAGCAGACCCATACTATATGCAAGAAGATTCTTCAAGTGTTATTGAAGATAAAAATGTAAGATTTATAGAAAAAGAAGCAAGTACAAAGCAATGAAATATGATGTAGTAATTATTGGAGCAGGTATTGCCGGTTTATATGCAGCAACACTTCTTCCTCGCAGTAAAAAAGTGCTTGTTATTAATAAAAGAGAAACGTTTAAGTGTAATAGTTTTTATGCTCAAGGCGGTATTGCATTAGCTGTTGATAAGGATGATATACCTTCACATACAAAAGACACACTTGATGCAGGAGATGGACTTTGCAGTGAAGAAGCGGTGAATGTTTTGAGTAAAAACTCTAGAGAAGTGATTGATGATATTATAGAGCGTGGATTTGAATTTGACAGCGATGAAAATGGAAACCTGCTTTATACCAGAGAGGCAGCACATTCCCGTAAAAGAATTCTTCATGCCGGCGGTGATGCAACCGGTCGTTATGTACACCATTTCTTACTTAAAAATAATCCGCATGCACAATTATCAGATACGAGAGTTGTTGATTTGCTGATTAAAGATGGCGAATGTTACGGTGTCACTGTTCTTGATCATAGAAAAAGTTACAATATTTATGCAGATAATGTGATTATAGCGAGTGGCGGAGTGGGATCACTGTATGAGTACCATACGAATGCACCTTGTATCAGTGCTGATATGCAGGGTCTTTGCATCATGAAGGGGATAGAGTTGGAGAGAATGGAGATGATGCAATTCCATCCAACTGTTTATGTTAACTCGACAAATGCGCAGAAACTCCTACTCACAGAGGCGCTTCGCGGTGAAGGTGCCACTATAGAAGATGAAAAGGGAAGAAGGTTTCTTTTTGATTATGACGAGCGTGGCGAACTTGCATCTCGCGATATTGTAAGCAGGTCTATTTATGACTATGTTAAAAAAACAGGCTCTAAGGTTTATCTCAATATGAGCAATTTCGACTACCATTATTTCACGCAAAGATTTCCAAATATATATAAAAATCTTCAAGACTTGGGTTATGATGTTCCAGAAAAGAGAGTTCCGATCTCGCCGGCATTCCATTATGCAATCGGAGGTATAAAAACTCAAATCAATGGAAGAGTCCCCAGTGTGAAAAACCTTTATGCGATTGGTGAAGCAGCTTCCACACAAGTGCATGGGGCAAACAGACTCGCTTCAAATTCTCTTTTAGAAAATCTTGTTTTCGCTAAACAGGCAGTTATAAATATTTTAAATAACACCGCTAAAAGAGAAAATATAGAATTTGATGTGACAGATGAGGTTATGAGCCGTAAAGATGATAAAGAAAAAAAGAACCTTCTGCGTCGTATCATGTGGGAAAATGTATCAATTGTCCGAACAAAAAAAGGCTTAAGTGAAGCTTTGGGGCAAATTAATGTTCTTTTAAATGAAAATATAGGTAGACTACTACAATTTCGTTTACTAACGGCTAAAAAAATTGTAGAATCGGCCCTAGCAAGAGAAAAATCAATCGGTGTTCATACACGAACTGATTAATATTATGAAATTAAGGAGATAATATGTTGAAACTTTTATCGATACTTGGCTTATCAAGTGTTGCTTTACTTGCAGCTGGAGGTGGTGGCGCAGCCATGGTACACCCAGATATCACTATGACTTGGGTTGGTTTTCTAGCCTTAGCGATTTTTGTAGTTGGTTACTTTTTTATTGCTACGGAAGAGCATTATCATATCGATAAAGCAAAACCGGCACTACTTATCGGTACATTTATGTTTATGCTTGTAGCATTTTACTATGCGCTTAATGGTCTCAACATGGATATGGTGCATCAAGAAGCAAATCACTTGATTCTCGAGATCGCTGGTATTTTCTTCTTCTTATTTGTTGCGATGACTTATATCGAAACACTTATCCATATGAAAGTATTTGAGAAGTTAAAATACAACCTAGTTTCAAAAGGTTATACATATAAAAAACTTTTTTGGATTACAGGTCTTATCGCTTTTTTCCTTTCACCAATTGCGGATAATTTAACAACAGCACTTATTTTAGCAACTGTTCTTATCACTATTGAGCAAAAAAACAAGGCTTTCTTGGTTCCAGGTGCAATTAACATTGTTGTTGCAGCAAATGCTGGTGGTGCGTGGTCTCCATTTGGTGATATCACAACACTTATGGCATGGACAGCTGGCAAGGGAACATTTGTTGACTTTTTATTCTTATTTCCAGCATCGATTGTAGGTTATTTTGTAACTGCATTTTTACTTTCTAGATTTGTGCCAGACACCGTGCCTGATGTAGATCTAACTAAAGAAGAAGTTCCTGTGATGCATAGAGGTGCGAAGGTTGTTATGGGTCTTGGTATTTTTACAATTTTCTCAGCGGTAATGTCTCATCAGATGCTTCACCTTCCTGCAATGTGGGGTATGATGTTTGGTTTGGCACTTTTAAAACTTTATGACTATAACCTTAAGATTAGACATGGAGAAGGCTTTAAAATTTTTGAATCAATCTCAAAAATTGAAAACAATACTTTGATGTTTTTCTTTGGTATCTTAGCAGCTGTTGGTGCATTATACTTCATTGGTTGGTTAGCACTTGCAGCAGTAGTGTACGATCCTTCAGTTCTAGGGCCAACATGGTCAAATATTGGTGTTGGTTTCCTTTCTGCTATCGTAGATAATATTCCTGTAATGTCAGCGGTTCTGAAAGCTTCACCTGAGATGGGACTTGATCAGTGGATGCTAGTGACACTTACAGCTGGTGTTGGTGGATCAATGATTTCATTTGGTTCAGCTGCCGGTGTTGGTGTTATGGGTAAATTGCCGGGTGTTTATACATTTGGTGCTCATATGAAATACTCTTGGACTGTTGTTATTGGTTATGCTGTCTCTATTGCTGTTTGGTATGTTCAATACCAAATCTTAGGAATAGGACACTAATGCTCTTAGCTCCAACGAAAGGAATATTTTTCGTAGCAAAATATTCACTGAAGCTGAATAAGAGCTAAGGGTAGTTCCCATCTTTTAGATGGGAACTTATAGCAACGTAACTTCTGCGTTGCTACGTTCGTCACACCCCAAGGGTACTTGTTCCCTTTGGTCAGTGCGTGCACATTAGTGCACTTCCTCACTGTGCGCCTTGAATTTACACTACTCTTTTGATTTTTTATACAAAAATACATTTTGAATATGTTTATTCATTTTTTAAATTCCAAATCAAACATTAATCTTAGTTACTGTATCCTTTCACTATTAATAATCTTATTTTTTTAAAGGCATTTATATGACAAATGTTAGCATCATAGTTCTAGATTTCGGTTCTCAGTACACACAACTTATAGCACGCAGACTCCGTGAGGATAAGATTTATTGTGAAATTCTGCCTTACCATACTTCGGTGGCAGATATTCAAGCTAAAAATCCTAAGGGTGTTATTCTTAGCGGTGGCCCATCATCTGTATACAATGAAGATGCGTACACGGTAGACCAAGGTGTATATGCTATGGGTATTCCGATTCTTGGAATTTGTTATGGTATGCAAAGAATTGCAGTTGATTTTGGTGGAAGTGTTATCCGTTCATCGCACCATGAATATGGAAAAGCTGAACTTAAAATAGAAAGCTCTTCACCACTTTTAGCAGATTGTGATGATGGTCGTATTGTTTGGATGTCTCATTCTGACAAAGTGGATACACTGCCTGCTGGTTTCACTCCAATAGCAACATCTGATAATTCACCATATGCTGCCATTGCCAACGAAGAAAAACGTGTGTATGCAATGCAATTTCATCCAGAGGTGCAACACTCAGAAGAGGGTTATTTAATGCTTCGTAACTTTGCAAAAAATATTTGCGGTGTTACTGAAAAATGGAAAATGGAGCATTTCTTAAAAGAACAAATTAAAATTATCCGTGAAAAAGTGGGTACTGGAAAAGTTCTTTGCGGACTAAGCGGGGGAGTGGACAGTTCTGTAGTTGCTGCAATGCTATATGAAGCAATAGGTGATCAGCTGATTCCTGTATTTGTGGATAATGGACTTTTAAGAAAAGGTGAACGTGAGCAAGTTGAAGAAGTTTTTAAAATTAATCTAAAAACTCCACTTATCACTGTTGATGCTGTTGATAACTTTTTAGGAAAACTTGCCGGTGTTTCTGATCCGGAAGAAAAGCGTAAGATTATAGGTCATACTTTTATTGAAGAATTTGAAAAAGAAGCGAAAAAGCACGATGGAATAAAGTTTCTTGCTCAAGGTACACTTTATCCTGATGTTATTGAATCTATCTCGGTGAATGGCCCATCAGAAGTTATAAAATCACATCATAATGTGGGTGGTTTACCTGATTGGATGGACTTTGAATTGATTGAGCCGCTTCGTGAATTATTTAAAGATGAGGTGAGAAAAATCGGATTAGAACTTGGTTTACCAGCCGGTATGATTAACCGTCATCCATTCCCTGGTCCAGGACTTGCAATTAGAATTATGGGTGATGTTAATATCCCTGATTTAACTATTCTTCGTGAGGCTGATGTGATTTTACTTGATGAGCTTAAAGCCAGTGGATACTATGCGAAAACTTGGCAAGCATTTGTTGTTTTACTTAATGTTAAATCTGTCGGTGTAATGGGTGATAACCGTACATACGATAACACAGTTTGTGTACGGGTTGTTGAAGCAGTTGATGGAATGACTGCTACATTTGCACATCTTCCTCATGATTTACTTGAGAGAATTTCAAGAAGAATTATTAACGAAGTTGATGGGATTAATCGAGTTGTTTATGACATCTCCAGTAAGCCACCGGCAACAATCGAGTGGGAGTAAGCGAAAGCTTCTCTCATGTTAAAGAACATTTATCTTTTCTCAACTTCTTCCCACCCAGATGCTATAAGCATTAATTCTCTTGATATCACACTTTTAAAACCGGATATAGACTTTTCTCAATACGACTATTTTATTATCACCTCAAAGCAAGTGGCAAATGCACTGGAGCGATATGATAAAACAATATTAAAACCTGCATTGTGCATTTCTGAAGCCACCGCTTTGTCTTATGAAAATATAGGTGGTGAAGTTCTGTACACAGGAACTGGTTATGGGGATGATTTGTGCCCAATTATCAAAACATATCCACAATCTGCCAGATGGCTTTATCTTCGGGCAAAAGTTGTGGCTTCAGAATTTGTATCAGTATGCAAAGAAGAAGGCTGTGATATTGACGAAGTGATTATGTATGAAAGTTGCTGTTCACAGGAAATACAAAATATACAAATAAAAGAGAATGCCACGCTTATTTTCACTTCACCATCTAGCGTTAAGTGTTTTTTACAAAATAACACTATTCATGAGAAAACAAAAGTTATAGTCATCGGAACTAGCACTGCAAAGGTGTTGCCATCAAATATAAACTATAAGATTTCAGAAAAAACAAGTATTGAAAGCTGTATAGAATTGATATAATAATAAATTTATCTTATTTATAGTATAATTTCAAAATATATTTATTTAAGGAATATAATTTTGAAATTAATTAAACTCATAATACTGACAATATTTTTTACAACATCTTTAAGCGCAGAATATCTTCGTACAATCAGGCTTGGTTCTTTTATATCAGAAGAAAGAGCTAAAGTGGAGTTAAGTAAACTGCAGCAATTTGTAAAAGAACATAAAAATATAAGAGATTTTCAAAAAATTTGGGATTTTGAATTCACATATAGAAAATCAGGTGAGTATTTTATAACCATTGCAGAACCGCTTCGGGATAGGGGAGTTCTTCAAGAAGTTCTTGACACACTTCGAATCTCTTATCCAGATGCATATGTTACAAAATTAGACAGCGCACCAAAATTTGTAAAGATATCTAAAAAGCAAACAGTGTCTAAACCTGAGATAAAAGAAGAAGTTACACCTAAAGAGATTCCTCTTGAAGCAGTGACAGAAGTGATATCTAAAAAAGACACTGTTATAACCACAAGTGCTGAAGTGATGCAAGAAAAGACACAAACTGCAAAAAGCATTGAAAGTAAAAAAGCGCTAAGAGAACCATTGGAATATAAGTTTGATGAAAAAGAAGAAATAGTGCAAGTGGATGAAGAGACAAAAATAGAAACTGACACAAGTGATATTTATCAGGTGCTGTTTTTTGTGTTATTAGTCTTGTTCTTGATTCTAAGTCTGTTATTGTGGAGATATAAAAGAAAAAGTATTCACTGTAAAGATCGAGAGATTCAAACGAATGAAATATTCACTAAAAAAGATATAGAGATTAGACATAAAGACAGTTTTTTAACACATGCAAAAACCTCAGTTGCTGATATACATAATTTCACCAACTTGCTTTTAGAATTTGATTTAACAGTGATTCAAAAAGATTATGTGCAACGGATTCGCAGTTCTTCAGAACACTTGTTAAACACAGTGAATAATACACTTGATATTACAAAATTAAAAAATGA
>JACNLH010000176.1 GCA_014381585.1 Candidatus Sulfurimonas ponti | reverse complement strand
CATATTCAAGTTGAACAAGAGAATTAAAAGGATTTCCTGATGGCTCAAAGCCAATACGTTTATACATATCTTTGCCATAAAATTTCAGTGCAAGCGTGAAGGTGAAAACTTTTGAAATACTTTGAATTGAAAAGAGGGTGTCAGAAGCACCTACATGGCACTGCGTTCCATCAAACATGGTTATACTCATTGCAAACTGTTGGGGATTGACATTTGCCAATGCCGGAATATAGTCTGCCACTTTTCCATCTTGTAAAAATGGGGTGACTTCTTGTGCAATTTCATTCAGTATCGATTGATAATCCATGTGCCACCTTTTATCTTTAGTTGTAAAGTTTAGAATACAATTGTACGATTTTTAGTATTATTTTTTGCTTCGTAATATATAGCTATAGAATGATTGTTTTTATGAAGGAGAATTTTTTAATGGTGGTGGCCAATCTCGGAATCGAACCAAGGACACACTGATTTTCAGTCAGTTGCTCTACCGACTGAGCTAATTGGCCATCGTTTAAAGACCGAAATTATAGCCATAATGTACTGAAAGTAAACTTATTTTTAAAAATTCATCGTAAAGGTATAGACCATCCCTTACGATAGGCGATAAAGCGCAGGACTAAAGAAAGAAAAAATAAACCGGTTATAGTATAAATGGATATTAAATTATAGAAATCTAAGAAGTATAAAATGATTCCAATCATTAAAGCGATGGTCCCGTAAAAGCCTGTTTTGAGGACAAAAGGGACTTCATTTATAATAACGTCTCTCACGATACCTCCGCCAACCGCAGTTACAAAGGCCATACTGACAACACCGGCAAGGTTGAAATCACTCTCCAGTGCTATAAGTGCTCCGGAGATACTAAAAGAAACTAAGCCTATAGAATCACTGATGATAAAAAAAGGCTTGTTTTCTATGCTGTCGCGTTTGTGTAAGTTGAAAAGTATCATTAAAATAAAAACAGATAAAACGACTAAACCGGGATAGTTGTGCGTGAATGTGTAGGGAGTCCTGTCTAGTGCGATATCTCTGATTATTCCACCGCCCAAGGCAGTTAAAAAAGTGGATATAAGAGCACCGAGCAGATCAAGCTTACTGCGGCTTGCAACGAAGAACCCACTCATAGCAAATGCTATCATCCCTATGAGGTCTGTTATTTCAAACATTTGATAAAGCTTTCGACTATGGCAGTCTTTTCTAAGTCTTTGATTTTTTCTTCAAGTGTTTGAGGAGTTTCACCTTCTGCTAAAGTCAGCTGTTTTTGTAAAATTATTTTTCCATCATCATACTTTTCATTCACTTCATGCACAGTCACGCCGCTGATTTTTTCATTGTTTTTCACTACAGCCTCATGAACAAATCTTCCATACATCCCTTGACCGCCATATTTCGGAAGAAGGGAAGGGTGAGAGTTTATCACTTTAAAATTATTTGTCAGTTTGGAAGAAATTTTTTTCATATAGCCAGAGAGAAAAACATATTCGCAGTTATTTTCTTTAAGTAAAGTGTAGATTTTTTCATCCACATCTGTATCTGTGTTTGAGTTTATGAGATAGCTGTTTATATCATAGGCTTTAGCTTTTTCTAAAACCACTGCATTTGTGTTGTTGGAGATGACAAGTTTAATATCTATATCTAAAACACCATCTTTGCATGCTTGGTGAAGTGTGTCAAATCCGCTCCCGTTATATGAAGCCAGTACTGCAATATTTGTCATTATAGTTTAAACACTGCCTCTTTGAATTCATCACCTCTTTGTGCATAAGAGCTAAATTCATCAAGACTGGCTGCTGCCGGTGAAAGTAGGCCCACTTCATCATTTTGGAGATTTTTATCTATTCTTTGAATAGCATCAGAAAGATTTTTACAAAGCTCGGAGTTTATTTCATACTCACAGGCCAAAGAAGAGAGTTTTTCTTTATTGGATCCAATAGTATAGATTTTAACATTGCAAGTAAGCAGAAATTCAAAGAGTTCATTCAATTCCACCCCTTTATCATCGCCACCAAGAATGAGATGAATATTGGAGTCTTTGTAACGATTGAGTGCCGCGATGGTTGCGTCTATATTTGTTGCTTTTGTGTCATTCACCCAGAGTCGGTTTTTTGAATCTTTAAGTTCTTCTTGTCTGTGAGGATCAAGTTCAAACGCATTGATCTTTGCATAGTCTATTTTGTCAAAAAGTATCTTCTCAACTGCCATTGCCAAAAGTGCATCTGCTAAAAAAGCACCCTTAAACTTCACTTTTTGTGTATCTATGCCAAAGTGTGAAGCTAAATCGTTTTCATCAGTGTAAGAGATTATATGAGCATTTGTTTTGTAGTTTTTGTATGCATCTGGGATAATAGCCACTTCACCTTCTTTCATAGTTTTAAGAGGTTTGAGTTTTGCCTCAACATACTCATCCATACTCCCATGCCAAGAAAGATGGTCTGGATGTATGGGTAGAAGCACATAGATATTCGGTGAGGCAATATTTGTGTAGTGCATGGTGAAAGAACTGGTTTCAAGTATCCATATATTTGCATCAGTGTCTAATTCACCAAGTGCAGTTCCAATGTTCCCACCTGCCAATGAACCTCTTTCTTCTAAAAGATGTTGCATCATTTGCGTGGTGGTTGTTTTTCCATTTGTTCCGCTTATCCAAATACTTAGAGGCATTTTGTCCGTAAAGTAGTCGTATTCGCTGATGACGTTACGCGCTTTAGCGATAAGAGGATTTGATGGCGGGATGCCAGGTGATGGTATCTCTAAATCAGAATACTTTGGATTAAAATCAGAAGATGGTCTGATAGTAAAACCATTCTCATCTTTAAATGGTTTTAAACACTTGTCATCATAAAAGACAGCATGAGGAAGATGTTTAGCGATAGCTTTTGTGGTGCCACCGTAACCAAATAGCGAAACTCTTTGCATCTATCTGATTTTCAGTGAGATCAGAGCCACTAGATTCGAAAGAATAGCAATAATCCAAAACCTTACTATGATTTTGTTTTCAGCCCAGTGTTTCATCTCAAAATGATGGTGAATAGGAGCCATAAGAAAGACCCTTTTTTTACGGAGTTTGAAAGATCCCACTTGTAGAATCACAGAGAGCGTTTCAATAACAAAAATAGAACCGATAAGTAAAAGTAAGATTTCACTTTTAGAAATAATAGCGAGGTAACCTAAAAAAGCACCGACAGTTAAAGAACCGCTATCTCCCATAAACACCTCTGCCGGGTGACAGTTAAACCAAAGAAAACCGGTTAAAGCACCCATTAAAGCAGCTGCGACGATGGCCACTTCACCAACATTGAAGTTAGGCATTAAAAGATATGCACTGAATTTTACATGACCTGTGATGTAGATAATGATTACAAAGGATGTGAGTGCCGCAAGTGAAGGAACAGTCGCTAAACCATCAAGACCGTCTGTCAGGTTCACTGCGTTAGAAGTGGCGATGATAACAAGCACCCAAAGAACAACAGCGAAGACCCCCATGTCCATAACAGGGGATTTTAAAAAAGGCACATACAAGTCAGTGTTGAAGTCTGCATATAAACAAAGAGAACAGGCAATGATTACAGCTGCCCCAATCTGAAGTAGAAGTTTTGTTCTTGCTTTTAAACCGGCAAGATTTTCATTTTTTCTAATTTTTGCATAGTCATCCTGAAAACCGATGAGAGAGAAAAGTATAAGTGTTCCAATGGCAGTGAGAGCGTAAACATTTGAGAATTTTATTGTTAAAAGGGAAGCTAGAATGGTTGCCCCTATAAATACAATTCCACCCATTGTCGGAGTGGAGGCCTTTTCCTTATGTCTCTCTGGAGCCCAGTCATTGATAGGTTGCACACTGGATGTTTTTTGTGCCCAACGGATAAAAAAAGGCATGATGAAAAGTGTTAATGCAAGGGCAATAAAAAATGCTAAACCACCACGGATTGTAAGGTAACCTAATATGTTGATATCTAGAGTTTGATGGAGCCAGTAAAGCAAATTTTATCCTATATTATATATAATGACGACATTATAGTATAATCTTAAAAATATTTATTATAAAAGGAACAAGATTGAATAAAAAAGCAATTTTAGTCATTACAGATGGGATTGGGTTTAGTCCCAAAACTGAGCATAATGCTTTTTATAATGCAGAGAAACCGACGTATGATAAACTATTTAAAGAGGTGCCCCATTCTCTTATCGATACATTCGGGCTGAGTGTCGGACTGCCTGAAGGGCAAATGGGAAATTCTGAAGTTGGTCATATGAGTATAGGAAGCGGAAGAGTTTTATATCAAGATTTAGTGAAAATATCCTTAGCACTTTCGGATAATAGTTTAGAAGACAATAAAGAGTTGCAAAAGCTTATGGCTAAATCAGATAGACTCCATCTTATTGGTCTTTTGAGTGATGGCGGTGTTCATTCTCATATCAATCATTTTATCGGTCTTGCAAAAATTGCATCAAAAAATGGTAAAAAAGTTTTCCTTCACCTCATTACTGATGGACGTGATGTTTCCCCGACATCAGCAGGAAAGTACATAAAAATGATAGAAGCTGAACTTGATGAGAACATAAGCATAGCAACAATATCCGGCCGTTTTTACTCTATGGACAGAGACAATAGATGGGAAAGGGTGCAGCGTGGTTATGAAGCTATTGCAGATGCAACTCCAAAGACTAACTGGAATCCCCAAAGCTATATCGGACATTCCTATTCTATCGGTGAAACGGATGAGTTTGTAGAACCTGCTGCTTTTAAAGACTATGAGGGTATGCAAGACGGAGATTCTGTTTTAACGATAAACTTTAGAAGTGATAGGATGAGAGAACTGGTGACAGCATTGGGGAGTCCTGATTTTGATGGTTTTTCAAGACGTCATATCGCGTTAAATCTAGCAACAATCACAGAGTATGATAAAAGTTTCAACTATCCGGTGCTATTTCGTAAAGATGCCCCTAAGAACACTTTAGCTGAGGTTATAGCGAGTCATGGTCTGCGTCAATTACATACGGCAGAAACGGAAAAGTATGCACATGTGACCTTCTTTTTAAATGGCGGGATAGATGAACCCTATGAAAATGAAACACGGGTTTTAATCCCTTCACCAGATGTGAAGACATATGACATGAAACCCGAGATGAGTGCTGATGAAGTGGGTTTTGCTGTTTTACAAGCTATGGATGATAATTATGATTTTATAGTTGTGAACTTTGCAAATGGTGATATGGTTGGGCATACCGGAAATGAAGAAGCTGCAAAACTTGCAGTCACTGCTGTGGATGAGCAGTTGGGAAAAATTCTTCAAAGTGCAAAAGATAATGATTATGCGTTTGTTCTTACATCTGATCATGGAAATTGTGAAGAGATGAAAGATGATGATGGCAACACGCTCACAAATCATACAGTTGGAAAAGTGTGGTGTTTTGTAATGGCAGATGGGGTGACAAAGGTGGCGGATGGCGGTTTAAATAATATAGCACCGACTATTTTAAAGCTTATGGATATAGAGATACCATTAGAGATGGATCACGCACTTATTTAGTTTCTAACGCCAAAGGAAGTAATTCCTTAGGCTACGTTAACACTGGGTTTTCCTCAGCGGAAAGCTCACGCACTTAGGTGCTTTTAAATTTAAATTTTGGAGAGTATAGAGTAATGAAGTTTTCAGGAAATAATGTTTTAGTTACAGGTTCGAGTCGTGGTATTGGTGCAGAAATTGCAAAAACTTTAGCTGGATTCGGTTTAAAAGTGTGGGTGCATTATAGAAGCGGTGCTGCAGAAGCAGATGCTGTTAAAGATGCGATTGAAGCTGCAGGTGGAAAAGCTGCTGTTATCGGTTTTGATGTAAGTGATGAAGCTGCATTTGTTGATGCTATAAAAACTATCATTGATTCAGATGGTGAATTATCGTACCTTGTGAACAATGCAGGGATTACAAACGACAAACTCGCACTTCGTATGAAAACAGAAGACTTTATGTCTGTCATCAACGCCAATCTCACTTCTTGTTTTGTAGGTTGTAGAGAATCTATGAAAGTGATGAGAAAGAAAAAGTTCGGTTCAGTGGTGAATATCTCTTCGATTATCGGTGAAACAGGTAATGCCGGACAAACAAACTATGCTGCATCCAAAGGCGGAGTTATTGCAATGACGAAAAGCTTTGCAATCGAAGCTGCCACGAGTGGAATAAGATTCAACTCTGTGACACCCGGGTTTATTGCCACGGAGATGACAGAAGTGCTGGCAGATGATATTAAAGACGGTATAAATGCAAAAATCCCGATGAAGAGAATGGGAGCTGCAAGTGAAGTTGCAGAAGCCACTGCATTTTTACTTTCAGATCATGCAAGTTATATCACCGGTGAAACTTTAAAAGTGAATGGCGGAATGAATATGGCCTAAGGCCATACATGAGGAAAATAGATATGAGATATATGGTAGTGGTGTTTTTATTTATGACATTGCCGCTAAGAGCATTTGAATCAACAAATATTCAGTTATTGTATTCAAATAGTTTCGATGGCAATTCATTTGTTTATGACACTCAAGATGGGAAAAAAACCACACTTACCTTTGAGCATTTTAGAACTTTCTCTTATGGTGATTTTTTTATGTTTGTTGATGTGGCAGATGGTAAAAAATTTGACAATAGAGATACTGATATTTATGCAGAGTTCGGTCCACGTTTATCTTTTTCGAAGATATTGGATAAAGATTTGAATTTTGGAGTGCTTAAAGATATTTCTATCGCCACACAGATGGAAAAAGCATTTGATAAGGGTGATCATTATAGGGCATTTCTTTACGGTCTGGGTTTTGATTTCACTCTCCCTTTATTGAATGTGTTTTCTCTTAATATATACAATAAAACTGATAATATTAATTCAGATAACACTTATCAGATTACAGCGGTATACTTAAGTAAAGAGTTGTTTGGGATGCACTTTGAAGGTTTTATCGATGCGACAAAACGAGACTTCAGCACCCAAAATCAAGTCCTATACAATCTTGATAGAATTTTTTCTATGGATGGGAAGCTGTATGTCGGGATAGAGTGGCTTTATTATGATTATGACTATAAAGCAACACGTTCTAAAACAAGTGCTGTTCAAGGAATGTTAAAGTACAGTTTTTAAACTTTTTGTGATAGAATTCACAAATATATAAAATATAGGACTCAAAATGGAAAACCAAAATAATTTAGAAAAACTTAGTGACAAAGTGTCTCAAATACTTCAACAATATCATGCTTTAAAAGGTGAAAATGAGATGATTCGCAATGAGCTTATCACACTTAAAGCAGAAAAAGAGATCAAAGATCAAGAAATTGAAAAACTGACAGAACAAAATGTGATGAAAGATTTAGAAATAGAAGAGATTGTAAATAAAATAGAAAGCATATTAGGCTAAACACTGCATGACTAAAAAAATAGGTTTACATATAGGCGGTCGCCGTTTTGATGTTGATGTTGATGATGAATTTGCTCAATTTTTAGAGCGTAATATGTCAAAGGATTTCAACATAGAGGGCAATAATGACCTGAAATTACTTCTTCAGGCATATGTAAGAAAAAATCATGAATTATATATGCAAGAGAAGAAACTAGAAAAAATTATAAAAAAAATAGACAATTTATAATATTATAAGCTAAAGGTGCTATAATTTCGTCCTCTCAACAAAGAGATGGTGTGCGCTCGTAGCTCAGCTGGATAGAGCACTGGTTTGCGGTACCAGCGGTCACATGTTCGAATCATGTCGGGCGCACCAT
>JACNLH010000078.1 GCA_014381585.1 Candidatus Sulfurimonas ponti | reverse complement strand
AAGATACACAGATGACTTTGTATGTTGAGGTTTATGTTTTGAAGTATCGTTTTAGAGTTGAATGCACAGCTTAGGTTTTTTATATCAATCATTCAAACATCTTTAGTTACGCAACTTCTTGCATCTCGAAGCTTCTTAACTTCGCACTCTTCTTTCAAAACTCTAGCCACGGGATGTCTCTATAAATGAGTCATCCTCCTCTTTTGTATATCCTTCATAATAATAAGATTGTTCTATACCTTTAAAAATTATTTCTCGATTATTTGTTTCGTCTGTTAGATGTGCAGCAAGTAAAGTTCGGAGTTCCAAATCGTTGATAGGGCTCCTCTCCATCGCTTGAAGATAAAGTTCTTTAGCAACATTTTGCCAATTGATGACTTTTTTGAGGTTTTTCTTGAGCACCATATCGAGCCATACGCGCATTGTTCTGCCGTTGCCTTCCATGAAAGGGTGGGCGATATTTATCTCCACATATTTGGCAATGATTTCTTCAAAACTATTTTCACTCATTTGTTCGATTTTTACCAGTATCTCTTTCAAATAAAGCGAATTTGCAAATCTAAATCCACCTTTTGAGATATTTGTTGTTCGTATTTGTCCTGCAAAATCATACAATTCATCAAAAAAATAGTGGTGTATCTCTTGGAGTCCTTTTGTTGTGCCAACTTCAATTTTTTCAATATCTCCTGTTTCAAACAAGCGGTAAGCATTTTCTAAACTTTTTTTATCGATATTTTTCATAGTAAGCCTTTAATCGTTGTGAGGAATTTTATAAAGTATTTTAGCATAGAATGTAATTTAAAATTTCATCTCTTTATTGAAATAAGCATGTAATCCGCAGCTGTGAAAAACTCTGCTATAATTCCAAAAAACAAGAACAAAAGAGATACTAGAAAGATGCTTCCTAAAGGTTTTGGTAAAGGTTATTTTACATTAGCGGCGATTCAAGCGTATATCTCTATGCAAAAAATCATAGCCCTATTTTCTTCTACCTTAACACTTGATGGTAAACCTCTTAGTATACAAATAAACTCTCCTCCCGCTTCTTAATCTTATAAACAATTACACAAAAATATTACAAGATTAAGGCAAAAAATATGCAAAAAAACATACAACTATCATTAGTACTAGTTGCTCTAACGGGCTCATTATATGCAAACAGCGCAATAGAACTAGAACCTATTACGGTAACAAGTGCCACAAAAACCGCACAGTCTATAAAGGATGTCACTTCAAATGTGAATGTGATAACAAGTACGGAGATTGAGGAGAAAAACTATACGACCGTTACAGAGGCATTAAATAGCGTATCGGGAATTAGTTTTACAAGTAACGGCGGTTTGGGTAAAGCCACTTCTGTTATGGTTAGAGGTTTTGATTCCAAAAGGGTGCTTGTTCTCATCGACGGCGTAAGATACAATGATGTAACAGGTATTAGCGGAGCTCCTTTTGAGCACTTGATGATAAGTGATATTGAGCAGATAGAGATTGTAAAAGGGGCACAATCGGGTGTCTGGGGTGCGGATGCTACGGCAGGTGTAATCAACATTATTACTAAAGACGCAAAAAAAGGACTTCATGGTTTTGTAAGTGGTGAATATGGGAGTTTTGCTACAACTAAATATGGTGCCAGTGCATCTTATAAAGAAGATAGTTACTACATAAAAGCCTCATCTAAAAAAATCGATACAAACGGTTTTTCGGCAAAAGCTCCAAAAGACGAAGATATAGACAACTTCGAAAAAGACGGTTACAGAAATACCACCTCCAACATTAAATTTGGATTTAATATCAACGAGACAAATAAAGTTGATATATCACATACTATTGTCAATGCTCATAATGAGTATGATTCAGGAGATGCAAATTCATATGCGGCTAGTAGAACCAATGACTCGTTTACAAGTATAAATTTTAACCACATTGACAGCTTTAATGAACTAAATGTTTATGTAAACAAATCAAAATTTGATAGAAATTATTCATATGGTGAATATGATGGAGAAGTGTATGAATATGGAGTAAAATCAAATATCTCGTACAGAGAAAACGATTTTATATTAGTCGGTATTGATTATAAAACGTTTGAACATGAAAACAACTTGCAAGAAAAGTATGATAACAAAGCTATTTTTATAACAAACAACAATGAGTTTGGTTTTGCCGGAAAAACCATAGTTACAGAATCTTTAAGATTTGATACATACAACAAGTTTGAAAATAAAACTACGGGAAAACTTGGGATTAAGAATCTCAACAACTCTGTTGAGGGCTTAGTTCTCAGTGCAAATATCGGAACCGCTTACAATGTACCGACACTCTACAATCTTTTCTCACCCTATGGCAGTACAACCATAACACCGGAAGAGACACTCAGTTGTGACCTTGGAATCGAATATAAAAACTTCAAAATAACTTACTTCAAAAGCGTTATATCAGATATGATTGACTTTGATATGACTACATACAAATACAACAACCTTAAAGGTGATTCAAAAATTAAAGGATTGGAGCTTGAATATAACAAAGCTATCGCAGACGATATCGTCTTTGGAGTAAACTATACAAGACTCGATGCAAGAAACAACGACAGTGAAGTTTTGGCAAGAAGAGCGAAACAATCTTTAAAAGCAAGTATTGATTACTATGCAACGACTGATTTACACATTGGATTAAATGGTGAATACATCGGTTCAAGATATAACAGTGACAATTTACAAGGTGAACAGACTGGAAAATATACAGTTGTAAATATGGTAGCAAACTACGAGATAAACAAAAACCTCTCTATGTATGCTAAAATAGACAATCTGTTTGACAAATATTATCAAGTTGTAGACGGTTATGCTACAGCTCCTAGAAGTGCATACTTAGGATTTAAGGCTAATTTTTAATGAAAAAACTCTTTTTATTTTTGGCATTAAGTGTTACTATCTTAGCAAATGAGAGAATCGTAGCCCTTTCGCCATCGGTAAATGAGATTGTCTTTGCTCTTGGCAAAGGCGATAAAATAGTAGGAAATACAAGCTACTGCATGTACCCCGAAGAATCTTTGAAGATTAGCAAAGTGGGAGGTTATTTCAACCCCTCACTTGAGAAGATTCTCGCTCTAAATCCTAGCATAGTTATAATGCAGGAAAACAACTACAAACTTGCTCAAAAACTACAACTTTTAAAAATCAAAACAAAAGTACTCAAAATTGACACCCTCTCAAACATCAGAAACTCTATACTTGAAATAGGAGATACTTTAGAGAAAAAAGAAAAAGCAGAAGAGATTGTAAAAAATATAGATAAAGAACTTTTAAATCTAAAAGGAATTACAAAAGATAAAAGAATCTTAATCGTTATTGGGCATAACACCTCGCTCGCTTCGAGAATCTTTGTTGCAGGGCAGAATCTTTACTTTGAGGACATCATAAATGCAAGTGGAAACAAAAACGCTCTTCAAAGCAAACGTAAAGGGCAACCTGTTTTAAATATGGAAAATATTATCGCCTGTAATCCAGATATAGTTATCCTCTTGGCTCACTCCATGCAAGAAAAAGGATTGAGTAGAGAACAGTTAATAGACCCATGGAAAGAACTCCCCATAAATGCAGGTAAGACAAACTCCATCTACATTATAAATAAACTTTATGCCGGTATCCCAAGCGATAGACTCATTTATTTTTTACAAGATTTTCAAGGAATTTTAGTTGAGTATAAAAAAAATAATTAGCCTTTACTTAGTAGAGTTAAAATGCTTCAAGTAAACGACTTTAGTAACTCTATTTTAAGTAAAATAAATTTTCATCTAAAGGATGAAGAGAATCTAATTATATTAGGCTCTAATGGAGCTGGAAAGTCTACTCTAGCAAAAGTTATATGTGGCATAACAAAATCCGATAAGATTATAATTTGTAACAAACAACTTGACTCTCTTAGCTCACAAAAAAGAGCCCAACTCATAAACTATGTTCCTCCAAAACTTGATATTTTTGATGAGTACCTTTCGCTCATGGAATATCTACTTTTAAGTAAACTTCATGCCAAATTGGGTATCGATGAAGTTATTGCCCTTCTTGGTATAGAAGAGTTAAAAGATAAAGCTTGCAAGAGTCTAAGTAGTGGCGAGCAACAGTTAGCAATGCTAGCCTCTTGCATTCTACACAATGCCAAAATCACAATTTTTGACGAACCAACTGCCAACCTTGATCCGCAAAAAACCCTAAAAGTTTACAAAATATTGAAAAGTAATCACATACAAAATAGAATAATCATTACACACGACTTAAATCTAGCACATAAATTAGGCTATAAAATCCTCTATATAAAAGATGGAAAAATAGAATTCTTTGATGAAAATGAGAAATTCTTTGAAGAGTCTAATTTGACTCGTTTTTTTGGTTCTAGCATAAAGTCTATTGACAACTATTACATGGTGAACCTATGAAGTATTTGTTTGTCATTTTGTCACTCTCATTACTATTTATAGCTCCATTTTTTGGACAAATAGACATTAGTCTTTCTCAAATCAACACTCTAACTAGTATTGACCATAAACTCTTTTGGGATCTTAGAATCCCTCGGGTTGTTGTCGCATTTTTTACAGGTGGACTCCTTGGTTTAAGTGGTTTAGTCTTTCAATCTCTTTTTCGAAATCCAATGAGTACCCCATTCACACTTGGCGTTGCTAGTGGGGCGACACTTGGGACGGCCTTTGCCATAGTTTTTTCTTTCATACCTTTCATTGCACTTTTTGGTTTCTTCGGTGCTCTCATGACAATAGTAGTCCTCTTCACTATTACCGCAAAACTTAAGGCTTACGAGACATCTTCTTTACTTCTTGTAGGTATTGCCCTCTCGTTTTTTTATAGTGCAGCGTTGATGATTTTATTTTACCTTAGTGATCAAACTCAGAGTTACGAGATAGTGAGATTTACCATGGGTTCGCTTGACGTTGTTGGAATGAGAAGCGTCATTCCCATAGTTGTAGCCAGTATTTTACTTCTGCTAACAACTTTAAAGTACAAGAGAGAAATAAAACTCCTGCTGACCTCTTATGACAATGCGTTTTTAAAAGGGATGGATGTACAAAGAGTAAACACTATATTGCTTGTTTCAATCTCCATGGCTATTGGAGTGGCGGTGAGCATAACCGGTCCTATTGGTTTCGTAGGACTCATAATTCCGCACATACTAAAAACAATCTACAAAAGAAGTGCGGATCAACTGCTTCTGCTAAGCTTTTTTTATAGTGGTGTCTTTTTGGTTTTTTGTGACCTAGTAGCGAGAAACCTAGGAACATCCTCAGATGTACCTATAGGCGTGGTAACCTCCTTTTTGGGCGGTCCATTTTTTATATACTTGCTTGTAAGAAGGAAAAAACAGTGAAAGCTCTTTGTGTTAGTGCCATCGCATCAAACCAGGGAAAAACCATGCTAACAATGGCTCTTCTTCATTATTTTAAAAAATCTGTGCGACCTTTTAAAATCGGACCTGATTTTATAGACCCGCAGTTTCACTCTCAAATTTGTCAAACACCATCCATAAACTTGGATCTATTTATGATGAATGAAGAGCAGATACAATGGATGTTTAATAAGTATTCAGACAAAGAAATATCCATTTGTGAAGGTGTAATGGGATTCTACGATGGTATGGACAAAGGTTCTAGTGCTTACGATGTTTCTAAACTCCTTAATATTCCAAGTATCTTACTCCTAGATGGAAGTTCTAGCTACATCACTGTATCCGCAGTTTTAAAAGGTCTTAAAACATACAAAAACGACACGACGATACAAGCTGTTGTTTTAAACAAGCTTTCATCTGTGAGCCATTTTGAACTCATAAAAGAGCAGATTGAAAAAGATTTTTCCGATGTGAAAGTTTTGGGATGGATAAAAAAAGGTTTACCTTCATTAAGCGATACTCATTTGGGGCTTGATTTAAAAGACCTCTCTAAAATAAAGTTTATTTCTAAGGAGGTTTTGCAACATATAAACCTTAAACTTGTAGAAGAGGTAGCAAGTCTATATAAAGCCAAAGAGCTAACAGACTACCCATTTGAGAGGGTGAAAGCCATCGACAAAAAGCTTGCTATTGTTAATGATGAAAACTTCTCATTTCTCTACCACGACAACAGAGTATTTTTACAAGAGATTTTTAAAGAAGTCATTTTTATAAACGCAATTAAAGACGAGACAATTCCAAATGACACCGACATAGTTTACATTCCCGGTGGATATGTCGAAACTCAAAAAAACTACGACAATATAAAAGAGTCCATAAATTTTAAAGCCTCTCTTATCAATCATGCCAAAAACAAATCTATTTACGCTGAGTGTGCGGGACTTCTTTATCTGGGCAACAAAGTTGATGACAAGGAGATGAGCGGTATTTTAAATCTTGACTTCACTCTTAAAGATAGATTTCAGAGAATGGGCTACTACTATTCTAGCGAGCAAAAAGGAAAAGGGCATGCTTTTCATTACACAAATGTAAGCCAAGAAATCGCTGGAGTCGACATACTTTCAAAAAAGAGAGGTGGTGAGGGAACGGTAGGAAGCTGGGAAAAGAATAAAATTTTTGGTACCTACCTGCACTCAATGTTTAGAAGCAACACAGAGCTAATACAAAGGAAGTTTTTATGATTTTTAAGCAAAACGATGCGCTCAAACTTCTTGAGATAATAAAAGCTAGACGAGATGTCAGAGGCAATAGGTTTATCCCTAAAGCTGTTGAAGATGAAAAACTAAACCTTATCTTAGAAGCTGGGATTTCTGCACCCTCAGTGGGTTACTCTCAGCCATGGAAGTTTATAGTTATACAAGATACGAAAATAAAAAACAATATTTTAAAAAACTTTGAAGATGAAAACAAGAAAGCCAAAGAGATTTTTAAAGATAGGGATCTATACAAAAAGCTCAAACTAGAGGGGATAAAAGAAGCTCCAATAAACATGGCTATGCTATACGAACCTCAAGGTGAAGAAGTAATTGGAATGACGAGTATGAAACAAATGGGAGAATACAGTGTAGTTTGCGCGATTCAAAATATGTGGCTCATGGCTAGGTCTTTGAATATTGGTCTGGGTTGGGTAAGCATACTTGATGAAAAGAAAGTTTTAGACCAACTAGAAGCCCCACAAAGCTCAAATCTTATAGCCTATCTGTGTCTTGGTTACGTTGACAAGTTTTACGATGAGAGCGAGTTAAAAACTCTAGGTTGGAAAGATGAAAAAAAACTAAGTGACTGTGTCGTTTTTAAATAAAAGGAAAATTATGGGATACAAAAAATGGTTCGATGAACATGCTGCAAAACACAAACTTATAGTTGAGAAGTTGGTAAATAAAGGTTTCACAAAAGAAAAAATTATCGATTATTTTGACTTTGAAAATATGGTTAAAGAGGAAAAAGAGTTCTGTCCTCTTTATGCGGATAACAAAAAATGTCACGATATGGAAAAACTCAATTGCTACCTCTGTGCTTGCCCCAACTTTCGTTTTAGTGATGAGGGATTTGGGAAAGTCGATGGTAACACCCAGTACAGTTTTTGCGATATCGAGTCAAAAGATGGAAGACAAGGTGTCTATGGAGATAAAATCCACCAAGATTGTTCCAAATGTGGCGTACCGCATCATAGATCTTATGTTGAGAAAAATTTTGACCTTGAATGGACAAAAGTCATGGGTAAATGTATAAAATAAATGGGAGTAGTCACAAATATATCTCTTCAAGAGTTGAATGAGATTTTTCCCTCTTATGGGTTTAGGAGCATCACTCCAACACT
>JACNLH010000143.1 GCA_014381585.1 Candidatus Sulfurimonas ponti | reverse complement strand
ACTTATTGATATAAAGATTAACAAAGCCCAAGAGCAAGGTTCTGATTTAGTGTTTATCATCCTTGATATAGATTTTTTTAAGAATGTGAACGATAAATATGGACATTTAGTAGGCGATGATATTTTGAGAACACTTTCAAACATCATAAAGTCAAAGACAAGAGAAAATGACTTATTTGCAAGATGGGGCGGTGAAGAGTTTGTTCTTGCTCTTGATATATCCATTGAAAAAGGATTTGCAATCGCAAATAACTTACGATCCTTTATTAAAAAAAATAATTTTGACGTTGTTGGTGAACTTACATGCAGTTTTGGTATAACTCAATTTAAAAAAAATGACACTTTAGACACTATGATATTACGAGCAGATAAGGCATTGTACAAAGCAAAAGAAGACGGCCGAAATAAAGTATGTCAATCTTAGTACCTCTTTAGATTGTAAAAAACATTGTACCGTATGAGTGTTTTTTCTTTAGGTCTGGGGTATTTACTGTAAGCGTATTCTATAGTGACACGTGTGATTTCATCAAGAATGAAATATCCGCTTTTTGACAAAAATTTAAAGTCAGTTTTATCACCGTTAGGATGGAGATAAAATTCTATGACATTGGTTCTGTTGACATTGAGACCATCTAGATTGCTGACACTTGCCTGCCTTGTGAGCACTTGCTGTGTGATCCGTCTCATTATTTCTTGATTGTCTAAAATATATTCTTGTTGCGCTTGCGAGAGTTCACCGAACTTACTTCCATACAATTCCCTTATATTTTTACCAGAGCTGGTTGCACTGGAAGGTTCTTTTTTATTTGTCGGCTTTTCATATTTTGCTTTGTCTTCATAAAGCCAGTTCATGGAAGTATCTTCTTTAGGCGCTACTTCTGGAGCTTTTTTTTCTATAATCTCTTGAATTTCTTCTCTTTCTTTTATGAGCGGTATAAAAACTTCTTCTTTGATAATAGGTTTTGGCTCTATGGTTTTCACTTGTTTTGTATGAGCTTCAGTTTTTGCTTGTGGTTTTACTTTTGGATTTAGTTTGGGTACTTGAGCTTTTTCTTGCGGTTCATACTTCACCGCTTCTCTTTTAACAATTTTTTCTAGTTGTGAACCCTTTATCATTGGCGGTGCAATCTCAATAGGTTCCGGCATATTGTTCACTTCACCAAGAACTTCAGGTTCTTTTTTTATAGGAGAGGGCTTTTCTATAGGCTTAGGCAGTTCTTTTAAGGAAATTCTTATTTTTTTATCTAACTGGGGAGCGTCTTTTTTTATTTGAGGAATAATACTTCCAAGAACCCAAAATATAAGCATCACTAAAAGGTGAATAAGCAGAGCTACAAATAAGGCAAATTTTGAACGGTTCATAAGATAATTATATCAAATGTAGATTAATACTAGTTCGATATAATAAGAAAAATATTATTTAAGGTCGAGTATGAATACAGTTAATTCACAAAAAGCATTTCAAGAAGCACAGAGCCTAATTCCAGGTGGGGTGAATTCCCCGGTGAGAGCATTTAAAAGTGTCGGAGGCACTCCGATTTTTATCACAGAGGGAGAGGGTGCTCACCTTAAAGACGTGGATGGAAATAAGTATGTGGACTTTGTTCAAAGTTGGGGGCCGCTTATTTTTGGTCATAGAGATGAATCAATAGAAGCAGCCGTGATAGAAGCGGTGAAGCATGGACTTAGTTTTGGAGCACCGACACAAGCTGAGAGTGAATTGGCGAAACTTGTTGTTTCTTTTTTTGACTCAATAGATAAGGTGAGATTTGTAAGTTCTGGTACGGAAGCCGTTATGAGTGCTATCCGTTTAGCACGCGGTTTCACCGGACGTGATGATATCGTAAAATTCACCGGTTGTTATCATGGACACAGTGACGCACTTTTAGTTGAAGCCGGTTCTGGTGCTGCAACATTTGGAAATCCATCTTCACCGGGTGTTCCAGCTGACTTCACCAAACATACACTTTTAGCAGAATATAACAACATTGAGAGTGTAAAAAAATGTTTTGCAGATTCTTCTGATATAGCGTGTGTTATTATTGAACCGATTGCAGGAAATATGGGTCTTGTTCCAGCTGATAAAGAATTTTTACATGAACTTAAAAAATTGTGTGTAGAAAATGGTGCTTTATTGATTTTTGATGAAGTGATGAGTGGCTTTCGTGCATCTATAAACGGTGCTGAATCAATCACGGGAGTTACTCCGGATATTGTAACTCTTGGAAAAGTTATAGGTGGCGGTATGCCAGTAGGTGCTTTTGGTGCGCGCGCTGAAATAATGGCTATGCTTTCACCTGAAGGACCGGTATATCAAGCGGGAACATTAAGTGGGAATCCAGTTGCAATGGCAGCCGGTCTTGCTGCACTTTCTAAACTCAAACAAAACGCAAGAGTGATGGCAGTTTTAGAGTCTCGCGGTAAAAGACTGGTTGAAGGTATGCAAAAAGAAGCTTCAGCTTGCGGTATAACTATGCAAATAGATACAAGAGGAAGTATGTTCGGTTTTTTCTTCAATGAAAAACCGGTGAAGAACTTTGCTGATGCTTGCAATAGTGATGCTGCACTTTTTGCTAAGTTTCATTCTCTCATGCTTGATGCCGGTTTTTATTTTGCCTGTTCCCTTTATGAGACAGGGTTTATCTCAACTGCAATAACTGATGCGATGATAGAAGATGCGATTAGTGCAAGCGCAAAAATCTTTAAAGAGATAGCAAATGGCTGATTTAGAAAATAAAGAAGAGGAAAAGCAACCAAGAATCAAGCCTATCATAGAAGCTGCAGACAGCCTCTCTTTGGGTATATCGATGGTTGTCGCTGTGGCCATGGGTGTGGGAATAGGTTTTTTACTAAAAAGCATGACAGGTCTTGCCTGGACACTTTGGATAGGTGTGTTTATAGGTGTGGCTGCTGCAATTTTAAATATTTTTAAAGCATATCAAAAACAAAAAGAGATGTATGAAGACTTAGCAAAAGAACCTAGATATGCTATAAAAAAACAGCTTGACGATGAAGATGATGATGACTAAAATTCAAAAAGCAATGACCTATATGGGTTTGGGTGAACTAATTGTTATTTCTTCCCTTTCTCACTCAACGGTAGTGTATATGAATGTGCAAATGGCATTTTTAAGCAGTCTTTTTGTCATACTCGGCACATCTTATGCATACAGAAGCATGGTGCTTAAGAAAGTGGATGCCCAAGAGTTTGAAGATAAACGGGATATATTGGACGAGATAGAAGATCCACATGAGCTTTATGATGGATCTGAGATAAATCAGACACCGGCAGAGGATCTTGATTTAAAAGCGATAGTGAAAGAGGAACGCGCAAAAATTAAAACATTCAATGCCAGTAGTCTGAAGCATGGAGCAAAAGGTGCTGCATCATTTTTTAGATTGCTTCCTTATGCTTTTTTAGTTTTAGGTTTTATAGCCTTAGAAAACAACGGTCTTTTAGATGTTGCTATTTATCTTCCATCACTTCTTTTGGGTATTATAGTCGGATCAGTAAGCGCCAAGGAGCTTTTTTAAAGAAGAAACAAGTTTTTAAGACAAAATCATAGGGATATTGATAGTTATTTTATCTTTAATCTCTATGATGAAATTACTGTTTTCTGCAAATGCTTTAAACTCTTGCATTCTATTCTGATTTTTTGCTTTTATCTCTATAGAAAATAAACTATATTTTTTATCTTCAAATTTAATATGTTCACCAACACGAAAGTAAATCTTTGTAAATATCTTCTTATTATCAGAAAAGCATGCGTATATTTTGTTGAGCAGTTTTATGAATTCATTGGAATTAATAAGTATCTCTGGAATTGTCGGATCAAAATTTTTGACAAAAACAATATCTGAACTAATCGACTTTGTAGATATACACAAATCCACCAAAGTGTAAATATTTGTCAGCTCGCCAGTGGGCTTTGGTTTATTTATATTAAACGAAGGCATTTGGTAGAGTTTAATGCCGATCTCATCATCACTCTCATAACCCACAGTGAGACCAAAAAATTTATAACGACCCAGATTAAGCTCTAAAAAGGTTGTTTTAAAGCCATAAGTGATATTTGCATAGCTCGAAGCCAGTTCAAAAATCTCTGATGCTTTAGCAGCACCTAGTAAGAATTGAGCCTCTGAGTTAAGAGAGATGATTTTACCGGTGGAATTAAAAAGTATGTATGGATTGTAATCATATTCTATCCACTGTTGCTCAAAAGTCACTTTAGGTTCTCTCTTTATTCTTCTATATAATTCTTAAGTTTACGTCCAACTTTAGGGTGCTTAAGCTTTTTAATAGCAGATGATTCAATCTGACGAACTCTTTCACGAGTCACACTTAGTTCTTTTCCAATTTCCTCTAGAGTTCTATCACTTTCATCATCCATAATTCCAAAACGAAGTTTTATAACAGCTTTTTCTCTTTCGTTGAGTTGTTCTAGAACAGTTTCGATTTGTACGCGTAAATCATCTTTTAGTATTGCATCAGATGGAGAAAGTGATGTTTTATCTTCGATAAAGTCACCAAAACGGCCATCTTCTTCACTGCCGATAGGAGCTTCTAGTGAAATAGGTTCTTTTGTGATTTTAATAACATTTTTAACTTTTTCAACAGAAAGACCGACTTCTTCTGCAATCGTATCAACATCTGGCTCTTTACCATGCTCTTGAAGGTGTTTACGCATAATTTTGTTGATGCGGTTAATTGTTTCAATCATATGAATAGGGATACGGATTGTTCTTGCCTGATCTGCAATTGCACGAGAGATCGCTTGACGAATCCACCATGTTGCATACGTTGAGAATTTATACCCTTTTTGGTATTCAAACTTATCAACAGCTTTCATAAGACCGATATTTCCTTCTTGAATCAGGTCTAGGAAAGGCAAACCGCGGTTTGTATATCTTTTTGCGATGGAAACAACAAGTCTAAGATTTGACTTTGCCATTTTTGTTTTAGAGATCTCAGAAATATTTTTACCACGTTTTATCTGTTCTAGAATGTCAGACAACTTTTCTGGTTCCATGTCAAAAGAATTTTTTGATGCTTCTTTTGTTTGAACAAGTTTTTTGATTTCCATATATGTGGAAACCATTGTGGCTTCTGGAACCATGTTGGCAATATCTTCTTTTTTGAGTTCTTGAATCTTCTCGACCAGCACTTTATGGTTCGCTTTTAAAGTGGCATTGAAAAGCGGTAGTTTGTACTCTAGTCTTTTAAGTTCTTTATCATAGCCATCATCACTTTTGAGTGCTGTCTCCATTGCTTTCACCAGTTCATTGATTAACTTTGAAGTAGGGCCTAAATCAAGAAGCTTTTCTTTTAGAATAGACTTTTTAAAGGTAACCGATAAGAAATAATAAATTATCTCTTCATCAAGTTCAGCATCTAAATTTTCAGGAGCTTTATCTGTAAGTTTCGTCCACTCTTTTTTTGCTTTTTCAAGTGCCTTGAAGCTGAAAGTGACTTTTTCAACTCTGCTTTTATCTTCACTGGCAGATTTAGTGTTTTCTTTTTCATCAGAATCATCAGAGTCATCTTTTTCATCTTCAAAACTTTTAAACAGCTCTTTAACGCGTCTTTCACGATTTATAAGAGGTTCTTTATAATCAAGAATAAAATCTATGAGATAAGGAACAGAACAAATTGCATCAATGATGATACTCTCACCACCTTCAATTTTTTTAGAAATTTCTATCTCTTCTTCTTTTGTAAGTAAAGGTATTTGCCCCATTTCACGTAAATACATACGCACAGGTGAATCTGAGCGGGACCATTCAAGAAGTTCATGCTCTTTTAAAATATCAAACTTATCAGACTCATTGTTTTCAAGCATCTTTCTTTGTGCTTCTTTTCGAGCTTCTGATTCTTTGTCATTTAATCTTTTAGCATTCTCTGAAGATGTATAAAGACAAGTTTTATTTTTTGTTGCAAGTTTAAAAATATTTTTAGCTTGGGCAGCTGTCGGTTGTTTATCAAAAAGGTCAATTAAAGATTCATATGTAACACATTCTTTGGGCTTTTTGTCTGTGAAAAATGAATCGATAGCTTTGTTGAGTTCTTTTGCTGTCATATTTAATGAATACCTTGTTTTTATAAGTTAATTTAAAGATTGGATTATACCGAAATCATCTTAATAATAACTTTTATTTATCAAAAGTTCACATGAAATTTTATGGAACACACATTGCTTTAATCAACTTAAATATCTTCATGTAAAGGATTTTCTATGCAAACTGGATACTACAGCGCAGCAGCCGGAATGGTTGCTCAGTTTAATAGATTAGACACGATTGCTAATAATTTGGCAAATGTAAACACTGCCGGCTTTAAAGAAGACAATACTGTAATCGGTGACTTCATGAGAGTTTTTAAGGAAGCTAGAGATGAACTGCCAAATGCAAACCATACGAAAGAGGGTGCACAATTCCTTAATCGTGCTATGACAAAGGCTCCCCAAGTTGTAGAAGCTTATACAGATCACTCTCTAGGGACTATGCAAAGCACTTCAAACACAATGGACTTCGCGCTTTCCAAAGAGGGCTTATATTTTGCAGTTCAAACTCCAAATGGTGTAAGACTAACGCGTGATGGATCCTTTACAGTAAATGATGAGGGTAAGCTGATAACAAAGCAAGGTTATGAGGTGCTTCCTGAGAATTATGAAAGTGCTCAAAGCTCCATATCTTTCAATGCAGTCGATTCTGTCATCACGGTGGATAAAAACGGTCAAATCATGACAAATCTTCCAAACTCTGTAAAGATGGGTGTTTCAGCTAAGTTCTTTATAGCGCAGCCTGATAATATCAACTTACTTGTAAAAGAGGGAGATAACCTTTTCAAGTACGAAGGTGCAGAGAGCCTTAAAAATATGGAAGATAGCGGAGCGGTACGTCAAGGATATTTAGAAAAGAGCAATGTGAATGCTGTGAAAATGATGACACAAATGATTGAAACAAATCGTTTAGTCGGTATGTATCAAAAAGTTATGAATTCTCAAATGGATGATATGAATAACGACGCAATAAATAAATTAGCTAAAAAAGCATAAACTAGGAGAACAAACACTATGATGCAATCACTTTACACTGCCTCAACAGGAATGTTGGGAATGCAGACACAAATCGATACAACGGCAAATAATATTGCCAATGTAAACACTATAGGTTTTAAAAAGTCACGTGCTGAATTTGCTGATCTTATGTACCACGTTATGCAATACGCCGGAACTTCTACAAGTGATACAACTAAAAGTCCGACCGGCATAGAAGTGGGGCTTGGTGTACGACCGACTGCAATCAATAAAATATTTTCAGAAGGATCGCTTAAGCAGACTGACAATCAATTAGATATGGCAATCACAGGTCGTGGATTTTTCAAAATGGAACTTCCCGATGGTACAGAGGTGTACTCAAGAAACGGCGCATTTAAGATTGATGATAATGGTACAGTGGTGAATAGTGACGGGTACACTTTAATCCCTCAAATTGTCGTTCCAACAGATGCTACAAATATCAGTATCGGTACGGATGGGATCGTAACAGTTATTCAACCTGGTCAAGCACAAGCCACCCAAGTCGGTCAAATCAACACTACAAACTTTATCAACCCTGCGGGTTTACACTCTCTTGGTGATAACTTGTATATAGAAACGGACAGTTCAGGACAACCTGTTGAAGGTGTGCCCGGACTTGATGGTCTTGGAGTGTTGAGACAAGGTTTTGTTGAGCTTAGCAATGTTGAGCTTGTTGTTGAATTAACAGATCTTATCACCGGTCAAAGAGCCTATGATTCTAACTCAAA
>JACNLH010000056.1:31303-37336 GCA_014381585.1 Candidatus Sulfurimonas ponti | reverse complement strand
TAGACGTTATTCTTAAATTCTAATAGAAGTGAAAACTTACACTAAAAAATGTTAATTTGAGACACTAACATAATTTAAAATTCATTTCCCCTTATTGTTTACTACGAAGCCCTCAGGCTTCGATAGTCTAAACAGTAACAACTTTTCCCATCATTTTTATAAAATTATTCAAATACTGGATAAATTAAAATCACAACGGTTATAATAAATGTAAATTTTTTGAAGGCTTTACACTATGGCTAGCGCAAAATATCCAGATATATTTGATGAATTGAAATCTCAAGTGCGTGCAGCGGGTTTGCTGGCTCGTGTCCCTGTTCGTGGTTCTATTGAAATGATAGTCACTGTTTTGTCGATGGCAGTGGTGTATCTTGTGACAATTAACTGGGATATCATGCCTGATGCTTGGTGGATGCCAGTTGCAGTTGCTTTATTTATGGTTATAATCTTCACCCGTGCGGTGTTTATCTCTCATGATATTCTTCATACGCAGTATTTTAAAAACAAGGCTTTGGCTTTTAAACTGAGCTATCCGTTTTCAGCATTTATTTTGAGTAACTCCTCTTCATGGTGGGACTGGAAACATAATGTGAAGCACCACACTTTTTGCAATATACCCCAAAAAGATGAAGATATAAGAGCAATGGATGGAGCTTTCACCAATCATCAAAAAGGTGATAAAGCATGGCTTAGAAGCACTAAATACTTAGTGTTTTGGGGTGCTATGTTTTTTATGTATCCGGCATTTATTGCACAGTCTTATGCTTTTGTTCTAAGAAGAAAGAAATATGGCGAATTAGCATTAATGCTGTTGCACTGGCCTCTTGTATGGGGACCGATTTTTTACTTTTTACCAGTATTTCAGGCACTTAGTGTTTTTGTAATGCTAAATATTGTTCTATCTGGATGGTTGGCATTTGGTTTTATTACAAATCATTTAGGTTGTGAAGTTATAGAAGAAGAAGAGGGAGTCAAGCTTTCATGGATGGAGTTGCAGATGCGAACTTCACGCTCACTCAAAGGTGGAGCGTTTGTTCACTGGTTTTATGGCGGACTCAACACGCAAATAGAACATCATCTTTTCCCAAAAGCTCCAAGATTCAACCTGCTTAAAGTGCAAAAAATGACAAAAGATTTTGCGAAGAAACATAATTTGGCTTATTTTGAAACTTCACCGATTGAAGCCTATGTTCAAATTAATGATGTTCTGAAAAAGTATTAAATCCCCTCTATAGTAAGTAACTTAGTTTTTCCAACCATCAAGTCAACAGTCATCAATATTCTTTTAAATACAGATTCTTGACGGTATTCTAAGTTATGTTTTTTACAGATATCTTTTACGATAGGTTGCATTTTTTGGTAAAAACTGTGTGGCATATTTGGAAATAAATGATGCTCTATCTGGTAGTTTAAAAAACCATGTCCAAAGTCGATTAGATCACTTCCTGTGTTGTAGTTCACACTTCCCATTATTTGTCTGAGGTAGTATTCACCTTGTGTTTTATGCGGTGTTGAGAATTGGTAAATATCCTCAGCAGAGTGGTTTGGCACGATAACTAAAAATGAATGTAAGTTGGCAAAAGCTTCACCGATGAGTATAAAAATAAAAGCGTAAAGAACAGCTTCCATCCCACCTAAAGGAAAGAAAAGTAATGGTAAAAATACAAACTGAAATAAACCATATGGCAGGATATAATGCAGCCATAATGTTTTACCGTTTTTTGTAAAAGGACTTAGCTCGTACTTTAATGTCGGTTCTTCTTTTCTGCCTGCTCTTGCTTTGTTTTCTAAAATTCTAAGAGTGTTTGGAGCATAGTATGTAAGTTTCCACGTAAATGCAAAAAGGTAGACAAATGCGTATTTCATCCAATTTGGAATTCTTGCTTTATGAAGCCACTCAAGATTTTTTTCCACATTGTCAGGATCATCTGCTTCACCTAAATGGTAATGATGCATAATATTATGCTCAAAAGCCCAAGCATCAGGTTTAATCCAATCCAACCAGTCAATGAAGCGGCGGTTTCCCGCTGCAAAACCGTCTTTGGTGTATCTCGCGGGAATATTTGGAACTTTGTCATAGGCACCGTGCAAGATAGGGTGGGTCACATTCGCCCATCTAGATACATTTCCAACACCTATTAGGAAAGAACCTATAAGACCAATGCCCCAAAAAGTGATAGAATGCATTGCGTATGTTGTCATATATTCTAAATAAATTGCTAAAAGGATAAGTGCAAAACCGCTAAGAGTTGCTCCCCGTCCCCATCTTTCAAGTTTTAAGAGATGTTTAAAATCTTCTTGGCCTGTGGCACCAATCGTTTTTTTAATTGCATCTATGTCTATTTGTAATTGTTTTTGATCGACATCCCGATAGTCAGTGTATGTGTGTTGCATGTTTCCTTGTAAACCTTTTTTAAAAATATTAGTATTGTTATTATTAGAAATATAAATAGAATCAGCACAGTTGAATAACCGTAGCCCAATACATTTGGAAGTGAAATTCTACCATAATCACCTAAATTTATAAAACAAAGATTCATATTGAAGGTGTGAAATTAAAATTAAGTGATAATTTTTTGATAAAATACAGTATAATGAATAACTAATACTTATATATAAGGGGGTGTTATATTGAAGATTTACAAGGCTAATAATATTGCCGGTTATTTGGCTCAGGCTTTTTTAAAAAATCCTCTAACCATGATTTTTGGCATCTCGATTATCTTGCTTGGATATATCTCTTTGATAGTGATGCCGCGTGAAGAGGATCCTCAAATTGCCGTGAGTGGCGGTTCTGTGATTATAGCTTTGCCTGGAGCGACACCTCAGGAGATAAGCAATGTTATCATAAAGCCTCTTGAGAGACGTATGAATGAGATTAAGGGTGTTGAAAATATTTACGGCACAGCCATGAACAATGTGGGAATGGTGAATGTTCAGTATTATATCGGTGAAGATAGAGAGGCTTCAAACTTAAAGCTCTACGATAAAGTGATGCAAAATATGGATTCTTTACCGATGGGAGCTATGAGACCGCTTATTAAACCTTTTGATATTGATATAGATATTCCAATTTTAAGTGTTGCATTTTTTAAACTCGAAGATGAAAAAATTGACAATATAAAACTTTATAAGACGATTCGAGATCTTCAACAAGAGATTAATGGTCTTGATGATGTCTCCAAGACAATTTTAAAAGGTGCTAAGCGACCACAGTTTAATGTGATGATAGATTTAGATAAATTATCTTCTTTTCATATTTCACTCGGTCAGGTGGCACAATCCATACAGTCAATTTCCAAAAATTCCCCGGAGATTGATGTACCGACACAAAATAATGAACTTATAGTGTTTGGTGTGAAAAATGCAATAGAAGATATTGATGATTTAAAAGATTTGATAATTGCACAGTATAGAGGCTCCGTAATCTATTTGAGTGATATATCTGAGATCACTTACAATTACGATATTCAAAATTTTCAAAAAGTTTTGTTGAGTTATAGAGATACAAATGGTGAATTTCGAAAAGCGGGGGATCAGTTAACACTTACAGTTGCAAAGCTAAAAGGGACGAATGCTGTCACTATCGCAGATGAGGTAATCAAAAAAATAAGAGAGTCAAAAGAAGAGCTTCAAGCTCAAGGAGTCGGTTATATAGTCACGAGAAATTATGGTATTCGTGCTAATGAAGCCGTAAATGAATTGGTGCATCACCTTGTGATCACCATATTTATCATCTCCCTAATTTTGATACCTTTCTTGGGATGGAGAGAATCACTTGTTGTAACCATTGCGGTGCCGATGATTTTGGCCTTAACACTTTTTATCGCCTATATGACAGATCAAACCATAAACAGAATCACTCTTTTTGCATTTTTACTCAGTTTAGGGCTTATTGTTGATGATGCTATTATCGTTATCGAGAATATTCACCGCCATATGCATCTGGCAAAGAGTAAGTTTCAAGACTTTGATCATTTGATTGTTGAAGCGACTGATGAGATTGGGCCATCTACAAATATTGCAACAATTGCGATTATTCTGACCATGGTTCCGATGGCCTTTGTTGGAGGGATGATGGGGCAGTTTATGTTGCCGATTCCATTAAATGTTCCTGTGGCTCTTGCCGTTTCCTTATTTGTTGCATATGTATTCACCCCGTATTTAGCAAAGAAGCTTATGAAACACAAGTATAAAGAGTGTGAGTTGCCTGGGGCTGAAAATATAGGTGTTTTTAGAAATCTTAGTTGTAAGTTGGAAAATTATCTTAGTGTTTTGTTGAGAAAGTGTAGCTGGAGTATCAAAAAATGGAAAAAATAATTTATGCAATTTTAGATAAAACATGGCGAAGACGTGCTGTTGTGATTATAACCTTAATATTGCTGGGAGCCTCACTCATGATGATTCCCACCAAGCTGGTGATGGCAAAAATGCTTCCGGGAAAAAGTGCCAACACCTTTAGTATTTATGTTGATACACTGACAAATAGTTCTATATTACAAACTCAAGAGCTTACTGAGTGTATTGAAGACTCACTTATAAAAGAAAAATCTGTAGTTGACTTGGAAGTATATTTAGGACAAGGTGCACCTCTTGATTATGCAGGTCTGGTGAAGGGAAGTGATTTTAAGCGAATGCAATATCAGGCCGAGATTGTTGTAAATTTAACTCATAAAAATACTCGGGATGAGCCTTCTTTTTTGTTAATACATCGTATACGTCCTTTAATTCAAAATAAGTGTGCCTCTATTGTCCCAGGAAGCACTATACGTTTTGTTGAGATGCCATCAGGTCCTCCAACGCTGGCAACGATTGTAGTCGAGTTATATGGCACTGATGATAAGTTAATGCGTGAAACTGCAGAGAAAATTGCTAAGGTGTTTGAGCAGACTGAGGGTTTGGTTGATATAGATATTATGCAAGATTCTATTTTTTCTAAATATGAACTTGCTCCTAATAAAGAAAAAATTATGGGAAGCGGTTTAAGTGTGGAGCAAGTTAACAATATTATTTATTTAGCATTTAAAGGGATGTCTATTGCCGTGAAAAATACACGGGATCAACAAGATCAAATTCCTATTTTCGTACGTCTTTCTGAAGAGACTCGAGGCATTGTAAGTAATTCAAAAGAAGCTCTTGCCACAAAATTATCTGCATTAAAGCTGATGAATAAAATGGGTATGATGGTGCCGCTTAAGGAAGTGGTTGATATCAACATGGTTAAATCCAGCCCTACAATTTTTCGAAAAAATTTAGCAAATATGGTTACTGTGACAGCGGAATGTGACATGGTCTCTCAAGTGTACCCTCTCCTTGATGCAAGAGAAAAACTGCAAGAGATTCTCGCAAATGATTTTAATGTCACTAATGTTCCTATGATGTCAACGTACATGTTTGATTTAAACTTAAAATCAAAAGACTCAGGAGAAAAACTTTTACTGCGTTGGGACGGTGAAATGAAGGTTTCTTTAGACACCTTTAGAGATCTTGGAGGTGCATTCATCGCAGCTTTGGTGTTGATATTTTTACTCATTGTTATATACTATAGGTCATTTGCCCTTAGTGGAATCGTTTTGGCCGGATGTTTTCTTTCTATTATCGGAGTGATATCCGGTCATTGGTTAAGTGATAAGATACAGCTTATTTTTACTGGAAGCAACTTTTTTCTCACTGCAACTTCTTTAATCGGTTTTATTTCACTTATGGGTATAAGTGCTAGAAGTTCATTACTCCTGATTGATTTTTCGCGATCTTTAATAGCAAAAGGTATGGATGTGCAACGGGCAATAGCAGTGGCAACTGCAACGCGTTCAAAACCGATTATGCTCACAGCCATTGCAATTATTTTAGGTAGTCTTCTTCTGGCCACTGACCCTATTTTCGGGGGCTTGGGTGTAGCACTCATTTTTGGAAGCATCGCAGCGACTTTAGTGTCTCTTTTCTTTGTTCCTGTGTTGATGTATAAGACAAAAGCGATGCTATGGTTGAAAAAAGACGAAGATAAAGAAGAATGTTTTTCAGATGAATAAAGAT
>JACNLH010000056.1:19231-31209 GCA_014381585.1 Candidatus Sulfurimonas ponti | reverse complement strand
TTTTATAGTTAATCTAACATAAACATCAATTTAGATAGAATACAAGAAAATTTGCTATAAATATGGAGAACATATATGGATGCAGCCAAATATATTTGGATGAATGGAGAGTTTGTAAATTGGGATGATGCCAAAGTGCACGTACTTTCACATACACTACACTATGGAAATGGTGTAATCGAAGGAACAAAAGCATATAAAACCAAAAAAGGTTATGCTATTTTTCGTTTAAATGAACACACAGCAAGATTAAAAGAGTCTGCAAAAATGACTTTAATAGATATTCCATATTCAGTTGAAGAGATGAATCAGGCACAAATTGATCTGATTAAAAAGAATGAATTCACCGGAGATAATGTTTATCTTCGTCCTTTTGCATTTTTAGGTTATGGTGTGATGGGTGTGTATCATAAAGATGCTCCTGTTGAGACAGTTATGTCAGCTTGGGAATGGGGTGCATATCTTGGTGAAGAGGGGATGCAAAAAGGTATTAAATTAAAAATATCTTCTATTGCAAGACCTTCAAACACTTCAAATATGGGTAAGGCAAAAGCCACTGCAAACTATCTTAACTCACAAATGGCTAAATATGAAGCGATTGACTGCGGTTATGATGAAGCACTTCTCTTAGATGATCAGGGCTACGTTGCAGAAGCTTCAGGAGCGAGTTTCTTTATGGTTAAAGACGGTGAACTCATCACTCCGCCAAATGACAACTCTTTGGTTTCAATAACACAAAAAACAGTTATAGAGATAGCTGAATTTTTTGATATTAAAGTTGTACGTAAACGTATCTCAAGAGAAGATGTGTATACTGCAGACGAGGCATTTTTAACAGGCACGGCAGCTGAAATCACACCGGTGCGTAATATTGATGCAAGAGTGATCGGTTGCGGCAACAGAGGACCGATAACTGAAAAAATACAAACTATGTACTTTGATATAGTGTTTGGCAGATGCGAAACATTTGAGCATTACTTAACATATATCGATTAATACAGACACAAGGAAAAAACTTAATGAAGGATACGATAACAATGGCATCAGATATGAATGATTATTTTAACAAGAAAAAAAGTGAAAGCGGCGGTGGGAAAAGACCCACTGGCGGTTCAGGTGGCGGGGGCGGTCCAGAACTGCCAAAAATCAACTTTGATTTAGGCGGAAAGCAAGGGATCATTTATTTTATAATTGCTGTTGTGATTATGTTGGTTTTAGCAAAGCCTTTTACAATAATCGAAGAGGGGCAACGTGGTATTTTAAGTACAAATGGTAAGTACCAAGATCAAGCACTTTTACCTGGGCTTCATTTTATTATCCCAGTGATTCAAAAGGTGTACGTTGTTGACACTAAAGTTCGTATTATTAACTACGTATCTCTTATTGAAGCAAATACTGGTGCATCAGGAATCCTTACAAAACCTGCTGTTACAGTTTTAGATAAACGTTCATTACCAGTTTCTATAGAACTTACTGTTCAGTATAGACTTAATTCTCAGTTTGCAGCACAAACAATTTCAAACTGGGGCTTTTCTTGGGAAGATAAAATCATCAACCCGGTTGTTCGTGATGTTGTTCGTAGTGTGATTGGTAAGTATGATGCTGAGGCATTAACACAAAAACGTGGCGAAATTGCTACTGAGATTGAGACTGGAATTAGAAACAGTGTGGCAAGTCTTGAAAATGCTCCGGCAATTCTTCAGTCAGTGCAACTTCGTGATATCATTCTTCCTCAAAAAGTTAAAGAGCAGATTGAGAGAGTTCAAATAGCTAAACAAGAGGTTCAAAAAGCAGAACAAGATGTGCAGCGTGTGAAACAAGAAGCTCTAAAACGTGCTGCTGAAGCAGAGGGTGTTGCTCAAAAAGCAAGAATTGAAGCACAAGGTATTGCAGATGCTGTGACAATTGAAGCAGATGCACAGGCAAAAGCAAATGTTTTAATTGCTAAATCTTTAAGTTCTCAACTTTTACAATTAGAGCAGATTAAAATTCAAGGTAAGTTTAACGATGCTCTTCGTGAAAATAAAGATGCTAAGATATTCCTAACTCCTGGTGGATCAACACCGAATATCTGGGTTGATACGAAAAATATTCAACAAAGAACAACGGCTAACTAAAATGAAGATAATTCCTCTCGCCAAAGGCGTAGCTTTAGTGACTGAGAATTATCTGGACTTGTTCAGATGATGCGGGAATCGATAGAGAGAGTGGATTGGGAGAAGTGTGAACTTCTCCCTGTTATCGTTCAAGATAACGCTAACGGTGAAGTTCTTATGATGGCTTATATGAATAAAGAAGCACTAGAACTTTCTCTTTCTACTAAAATCGCCCATTATTTCTCCCGTTCTAAACAACGTATTTGGAAAAAAGGTGAAAGCAGTGGACACATACAAAGTATCCACTCCTTTAATCTTGATTGCGACAATGACACCTTGCTTATAAAGGTCACCCAAGAGGGTGTCGCATGCCATACAGGTCGCCGTTCATGTTTTTTCACAGAGCTTGAAAGTGGTGAAGTGAGTGCTGAAGTTGAGGTTAGTGCACAAAACATGTATGGAGTGATTGACACACTTTACCATACAATACAAGAACGTAAAAATGCCGATCCATCATCTTCATGGACAGCAAAGCTTTTTGCAAAGGGCGACAATACGATACTTAAAAAAGTTGTTGAAGAAGCAGGTGAGTTCTCTTTTGCATATAAAGACAACGATGAAGCTGAAATGGTTTATGAGGCCGCTGATTTAACATACCATATGTTAGTGGCACTTGCTGCAAAAAATATTTCACCAGACAGAATCAAACAAGAGTTGGCACGACGTTTTGATATGAGCGGAATAGCAGAGAAAAACTCTAGAGAAAACTAAGAAAAGTGAAAACAAAAATACAAGCCTTTTTAGATACTTTAATCTTGTATGATTATATTCTTTTCGGTGCTTCTTTTGCTCTTTTTATTCTTTTTATTATTCTTGGAATTGTCCTTCGTAAAAAACTTGGTCTTGCTATATTTCTTATACTTTTAGCCTTTACTTTACTTTTACTTGCTCCCACTTTGGGACGTATTTTTATGCATGATTTTTTATTTGCAAACACCACTGCAGTCATATCTCAAAAAAAGTTGGAATTTACAGAAGCTATTGTTGTTAGAGGTGTATTGGTGAATGATTCCAGGTTCAACTTTGAGGAGTGTAAAATCACTGCTAAGATTCACAAAGTGAGTAAAAACCCTCTAAGAAATTATTTATTTCAATTTAAAACAATCAAAAGAATGTCGATTTCAGAGTATGATATAAAAAAGGCGGATTCTAGAGATTTTAAGATTATTGTGGAGCCTTTCACTTATGAGAGGGATTACAATATCACTATAGGAGCGAAATGTAAATGATACCATTACTTAATTATTGGCACTATATATTTTTAGGGCTGTCTTTTCTGATTTTTTTAATAGGTTTAATATCCGCCTTACGTCAAGAGAAAAAGAACTTAATCCTTCCAATGTTGATCTCCACCATATTGGTGACTGTATTTTTAGCATTTTTCTCTGTTATAGTTGTTGATAAGTATACAAAGAAAGTGGAAATTGTAAAAATAAAAAATAAAAGACTGCTCAGTACAGAACAAATTATTTACAGCGGGATGATTAAAAATGTTGGGAACCATCCAATCGGAAAAGTCACCATAGAGATTAAACTGGTGAATAAAGGGCATGCCACTGGAAATGTAAAAGGTGGGAACTTCTATAAAGCAAGCGGTTTCTTTGATTTTTTCAGCAGCGGTATGGGTATGGAAAAATCAAAACCGCAATCTATCACTAAAACCTTTGTTATTGCAAGAAACCTAAAAGCCGGTGCAGCAAAACCATTCAGAGTTCATTTTAAATATCCTGGATATTTTAGAAGTGTGGCTGACTTTGTTGAAGTGAGCGGAAGGTGAAATATCTAGTATTTCAACTCTAAGGGTTTAAGTGCTTTGTTGATATTTTTAATTTGTGTATTTTTATTTTTACACCACTCAGGTGCTAGAAGAGAATCATCATCTATTCCTGCTGTGACTCTTTGCACTGAAACATTTTGAGGTTTTAGTTTTATAGTTTGGACTAGAACATCAAGGTATTCTTCTTCACTTATAGGCGTGAATTTTCCACTGGCAAACTCATTTGCCAAAGCCGTTCGTTTGACAACATACAATGGATGGTATTTTACAGAATCTATACCCCACTTATAAGCCTCTTTAGCTGTGTCAATCATCATCTTGCTGTCTTCACCGGGAAGACCGAATATAAGGTGTCCACAAACGTTTAAACCAGCGTTCTTGGACTTTATAATCCACTCTTTGACGTTTGCACTGTCATGACCGCGATTGATCCTTTCCAGGGTCTCATCATAGATGGATTGAATACCGAATTCAATCCAAATCTCTTTTTCTTTAGCAAGGGAACTTAAAAACTCCAGAGTCTCCTCTGTGATGCTGTCTGAACGTGTTCCTATACTGAGACCTACAACATTATCAAAGGAAAGAGCTTTTTCATAGAGAGCTTTGAGTGTTTCAAAGGGGGCATAAGTGTTTGTGAATGATTGAAAATAAACAAGAAATTTTTTCGCACCGTATTCGCGTGCCTGTCTTGCTGAGATAGACGTGAACTGCTGTTCTAATTGTAAAAGTTGTTTATCCAGGTAAGGATTTTCTTTAGAGTCAAGGTTTAGATGAAAACCCTTAAGCTCTTGCACTTCACCGGTACTCGCAGAAAAGGAGTCGTTTTCACAGAAGGTGCATCCGCCCTTTGCCACAGTTCCATCAATATTGGGACAAGTGAAACCAGAAATATTTATACCGACTTTGTAAACTTTTACGTCAAACTTCTCTTTTAGGTAATTACCAAATGTATAAATTTGTTTCAAATAAAACTCTCCTTTTTCTACGGCAAAGCCCCAGAAAAATTCCTCTCACTAAAGCTTTGCCCATTTTGGACAAGAATAAAATATAGTTGTTTTGTTAAACTATATATTTCCCTGTAAAACAAGCGGTACAGTAATTGTCAGTTGTTGCATTCACACTTTTAAGCAATGTGTCTTCTGTAAGATAGGCTAAGGAATCAGCTTCTATATACTTACAAATCTCTTCTGTAGTCATATTTGCAGCAATAAGGTTTTCCTTATCCGGAGTGTCAACTCCATAAAAACATGGATCAGTCGTTGGAGGGGAGGAGACACGCATATGAACTTCGCTTGCTCCTGCTTCTTTTAGCATTCTTATGATTCTTCTAGATGTTGTGCCACGCACTATAGAGTCATCTATAACAATCACACGTTTTCCGGCAATTACATCAGGCATTGGTGAAAGTTTCATTTTCACTTTTAAATCGCGTATTGCTTGTGTCGGTTCTATAAATGTACGGCCGATGTAATGGTTTCTCATGATTCCCATCTCATATGGGATTCCGCTTTCTTGTGAATAACCAATCGCTGAGGGTACACCGCCATCAGGAACAGGGATGACCACATCTGCTTCGACAGGTTGAATATTTGCTAATTCTTTACCCATGTTTTTTCTCATCTGATAGACTGATTGTCCAAAGACTTTTGAATCGGGTCTTGCAAAATATACATATTCGAAAATACAATGTTTAGGGGTTGCTTCAAACACTTTGATGGATTGCGGTTCTTGCCCTTCTTCAAAAACAAGAAGTTCACCAGGTTCCACATCACGGATAAATGTGGCGCCAACAAGATCAAATGCACAAGTCTCAGATGCAACGATATAGCCGCCGTTTGGAAGTCTGCCTAAGCTTAATGGTCTAAAACCATGACGATCACGCATGGCAAACATTTTTGTTCTACTTAAAAACACAAGTGAAAATGCCCCTTCAATTCTTTGAACAGCATCGATGATTCTATCTATAAGTTTATCTTTTTCACTTTTGGCTATAAGGTGAATTAAATTTTCTGTATCCATAAAAGTTTGAAAAATCGCACCTTTTTCAATAAGTTTGTTTCGAACTTCATCTGCATTTGTAAGGTTTCCATTATGAACAATTGCCATTTCACCTAAATCATATCGTGCAAAGACGGGTTGTGCATCAAGGATTGAATCATCACCCGCAGTTGAATAGCGCGTATGACCAATTGCACTTGTTCCACTCAAAGTTTTGAGTTTTGCTTCATCAAAAATACGCATAACAAGACCGCGTTTTTTAATGGTGTGAAGTTTCTCCCCATCAGATGAACTGATACCAGCTGCTTCTTGACCACGATGCTGCAATGCATGTAAAGAGAAATAAGCCAGTTTAGAAGCCTCATCATTACCAAAAATACCTACCACAGCACACTTTTCGTTCATGTTTTCGAGCAATATAAAATCCTTAATCTTTCTTCTCGCAATTATACTGAAAATATATATAAATAATCTCAAGGTGGGGAGAATTAGTTGGATAAATTTATATAATTGGTGGAACAAAAAATGCTAGTGATTTTAAAATATCTAATAAAAGGTAGGACTATGAAGATTGTATTGCGCAATAATCTTATCCTTATCACTACAGATTTTGAGACTTTAAATGTCTCATGGATGACGGACTTTCTAAACCACCACTCTAGGGGTATGCTTTTTTTACCCAAGGCTGTTTTAGTGTTTAGGAATGAAACATTAACTGAAGTAAGAGAAGATTTTTTGCAACAACTGAGTGAACATCATGCATCTAAACATGATTTTTCTCACGAGTTCTTCTTGCGTTCAATGCTTAAATACGGAAATCAACCTATCAAGATAGAGTTGGAAGCTTTAGAAGAACCGGAAGTTGTGCAGGTGAAATTATATGCCTATGATAAAGACACCGTTTTAATATCTTTAACACAACCAAACTCTTGGGTTATAAGTTATTTACGTTCTCAGCTAGAAGTCTATGTTGAAAAAGGTACAGATATATCTTTAGTGATTGATGTGAGTGAGTATAAGGCAAAAGCAAGGCTGGAAAGAGCATTGAATAAGCGTCATATTTTGCATTATCAGATTCAATATACATACGACAATCATTTTATGTCCAAACTCTACTCAGATTTTGCGAACTTCAGCTTTGGTGATTTATGTAAAAGAGCAGAAGAAGATGAAAATGTACAATTTTACACTATCTTAGAATGTCCGATAGGTGCGAGTCAAGATGCTCTTAAAAAATCTTATAAAAAGTTAACTAAGATATACCATCCTGACAAGGTTTTTCATGAAACGCCAAATATGGTGGAACATTATACACAGAAGTTTCAACTTCTTCAAGAAGCATACACTGCACTAAGAGTGGTCTCTTAGAGAAACTCTTCTAAGAGCCATACTCTTAGTGTTTAGATTTTCTTGAGTTAGAGAAACTCTTCTAAGAGCTCTTCTTTAGATATATTTTTAACAAGAGCAGAGAAATCAGAGGATGAGTATAAAGCCAAGTTCTTGCCTCTCAAGCTTTTTAGCTCTTTTGAGAATCCTCTTTTTGAAAATAAGACTATTTGTGTCGGCTGAATATCAAGTTTTTCACACTTTTCTTCTACTTTATGCAATTCTTTTTTATTCACCCGATGGTTTGTCCATTTACATTCTCCAACATAGACCTTTTCATCATCAGTCACTGTGAGTATATCAATCTCGATATTTGCATCCCAATAACTTCCTGAACTGAGAATCTGAGAATCTCGTATGTGGTAGTTTAATAAAATTTCGGATAATTCCTCAAAAACCAGACTAGTATAAGAATTTTGTTTTAATGTGAAATCTTTAAAAAAGCTTTCATAATTATGCTCTATTATATCTTTAGTATGAGGTGCTATAAAATAAAACCAAAAACGTATAAAAGGTTGTGTGAAAAGCACTTTATGAGAGATACGATGCCTTGCGATGGAACGTTTAAGTTTATGATTAGGATTTAAACTTCGAGCAGGTTCTTCACGTGAGTATTCAATACTGATGAGACCTTTGTCTTGAAGGTAGTTAAGTGCGGCTCCTCCATTACCATTGTTCAGACCTGCTCTATTAAAAGCGGAAAATATTCTTCTGTCTCCAACAGCGAGTGCTCTTAGAAGCCGTTTATTATTTTGTTCATTTAAAGTCAGTGCTTCTATTTTTTCATTAAGAGTGGAAAAGTTTTCTAAGATATGTTCCCGGATTAAAAGTTGAATATCTTTACTTGTGTCAATATCCCAAGCTAAACCGCCAAAAACAGCAAAATACTCAATTTGAATCTCCATATCATCAGGATAGTTTCGAAGATAAAATGAGCGAAATTGGTTTAATAGTTTTGGCATAAGATAATTGTATCAAAGTTTATTTAATCATCATAGTTCACTGGCCCATTTGAGTGTGTCAATGCCATAGCGTTCTCTAAGTTCTTGCACTGAGTCTGTAAGTTTTTTCATTGTTTGCTCTTGCTCAAAACCAATAAGTGAGAGTTCTTTTCTGGAATCCCTGGTGAAACTTGAACAATTAATACTTAAACGTATGACATGAAGTCTTTTATGGATATCTGCTTCATTAAATAACTCAAGACATAAAGAATTGAATTTTTTTTCTGTGAATATTTCAGATAAAGAGATGTTTTTATGAGATTTTTGATTTTGTTCATAGGCGATACTTAGATGAAAAACGGTTGGAATCACTTGTAGTTTTAAAACAGCGAAGTTAAGATGTCTTGCTAAAACATGAATACGCCGTCGTAATTCAACTCTGTCGTACAGTGGATCTATGGTGCGCGAGATTCCTATAGATTTGCGAATATGAGAGGTTTTTATAGGAGCGTCACTTAATCCGCTCACTCTGTTGTATAAGTCTTTAGCATAAGGCCCCCAAGATGTGACTGTACCTTTTCTTTGGATTAGCTCTCCAAGTGTATGTATATGCACAGAGGCCAATTTTTGTTTCATACTTTTACCTATCCCTGCAAAATCACCTACCTTAATAGGATGCACAAAATTATCGAAGTCATCGGGATAAATAGTCTTGCAACCGAAGGGTTTAGCATAGGTGGTGGCCAGTTTAGCGATATATCTTGTTTTTGAAGCACCGATGGATACAGGAAGTTTTACACACTTTTTTATTTCATGACGCAGATTGTCTATAAACTGAGGTACATCTTCATCCTCAATCCATCCTGATAAATCTCCATAAAACTCATCAATACTTGCCTGCTCTATAAGCGGAATTTTAGAACATAAAAACTGGTGAAGTTCATGAGAGAGTTTTTGGTAGAGTGACATGTTGGGTGCTTTTATCACAAGGTGCGGACAAAGTTCTAAGGCTTCTTTTATACTCATGGCAGTTTTAATCCCATAGGCTCTCGCTTCATAACTAGAAGTGGTGAGAATCCCACGAATACGGCCATTTTCATCTTTAAAAGAGTCTAGATCATCATCACTCTTTTCATAAGTTTTATAAAAAGTGGGGACAAAGCTTCCTGAGTTTTGAAAATTCACCGTTTGTTTTTTGGCTTCTTTAGAGAAAATTTTCGTATCACTGCGTCCACCGATAGCCATAGGAATCCCTATGAGTTCAGGTTCAACAATCCTTGCAGCGCTTGCAAAAAAACAATCAATGTCGATATGAATTTTCAATCTATACACACCTTGCTTAAAATTCTAAAATAGTATAGTGTGTAGATTGAGAGAAAGGTTATTATTTGGCAAATAGCCATATTTTTACAAATAAATGTAAATTATTATTTATTTGTAAAAAGTGTTCCTGTGTTATGTACACCTTTGATTAAAAAGTCTCTCGCTCCTGTTAGATCAAAACCGTTGCATAAAAACATTTGTCTATTTTTACTTAGTATATATTTAGCAGCATGCAGTTTTGTGACTATTCCACCGGTTGCAAATTCATTGTTTGGTGAATGTATTTGATTGAGTTCTTCATCTTTAATTTCGTTTACAATTTTTCTAACTTTTGCTTTTGGATTTTCATGTGGGTTAGAATCATAGTAACCATCGATATCACTCAGAACCACTAACATATCTGCATTGATATAGTGTGTGACATGCGCTGATAACTGGTCATTGTCTCCAAAAAGTTGATCAGGTGTCGTAGAAATATCATTTTCATTCACTATAGGTAGGATTTTATTTTCTAAGGCTCTATCGATGATATCCTGAAAAATCTTTGTATGAGATCTAGAATCAAAATCTTCCTCTGTTAAAAGAATTTGAGCAATATCAACGCCATAAATCTCAAATTTATTTTTGTAACTGCTCATTAAAATCGGTTGCCCGACTGCAGCCAAAAGTTTCTTACTGATTTGTTTTTTTCGATCAAGCTTTAAAGCTGTATATCCAGCAGCCACCGCACCTGAAGTTATAAGAATAACCTCACATTTTTTTTGGACTTCAACAATTAAAGAGACTAAATTCAACATTCTCTCTTTTGCTATTGAAGTCGTTTCTGTCAATACACTGCTTCCTACTTTAAATACAACTCTTTTCAAATTAATAACCTTTACTATTTAGACACAAAGATAACATATTAAACTTATGATAGGGTTAATTCTTCTATAGTTCAATTGTCATAAAATCTTGCTACAATTCATATATGAAATATATATTTTTAAGCTTTGTACTTTTATTTAATGCCTGCAGTGTTAAAAACTATGAAACAACTCAAACAAAAATTATCATTATAAAATCTCCAAAGATTAAGTTTGCAGATATCGGCTATCTCAGAAACTCTGAGAAATCCATAGAGCTTGAGATGTTTGTGGCGGGGCATGCAGTTGAGAAGATCAGTGTTAATCATCTGATTTGTGTGAGAGAAGGCTGTATGAGTAAAAGCACCTTCAACCAAGAGTATCTTCACCATTCATATCCGGATGATATACTTCAACATATATTTTTAGGTTATAAGATTTATGATGGTATAGCAAGTGTAAAAACATTGGATGGTTTTGAGCAAAATATAGTAAACAGTGACGTGGATATAAAGTATAAGGTGGATTCAGAGTCTATATTTTTCAAAGATAGAAAAAACAAAATAATTTTTAAGATCAAGGATACCAAATAATGAATAAAATCTCGATGATAGACGAAGCTTTAGTGATAGGAATTTATCAAGGAATTCATTTCCTTGGTGAAGGAGAAAAATATGAGCAATAAATTTGTTGGAGCGCATACAAGTGCAAGCGGCGGAGTTTTTAATGCTGTTAAAAATGCAGAGGAGATTGGGGCAAAGGCCTTTGCCCTTTTTACTAAGAATCAAAAAAGATGGGATGCCAAACCGTTTGATGCAAAAACTTTAGATCTATGGTTTAAAGCACTTGAGGAGAGTGGAATTCAAGCTAAACATATATTACCTCATGATTCTTACCTCATTAATCTTGGAAATCCAGATGCTGAGAAGTTGGAAAAAAGCCGTGTGGCTTTCATAGATGAGTTGGAGCGTTGTGAGATTTTGGGACTTGACCGCTTGAACTTTCACCCGGGAAGCCATTTGGTGAAATTAAAAGCTGCTGAGAAAAGAGATCCTGAGTTTGTAGAGAAAATTGAAAATGAATGTCTTGATGTGATAGCAGAGTCGATTAACATTGCATTGGATAAGACAAATAATGTGAGTGCTGTTATAGAAAACACAGCAGGTCAAGGTACAAACTTAGGATACAAGTTTGAACATTTAGCATACATTATAGATAGAGTTGAAGATAAATCCCGCGTGGGTGTTTGCATAGACACCTGCCACATGTTCACTGCCGGTTATGACATAAGGACACGAGAGACATACGACAAAACATGGTCTGACTTTGATGCTGTTGTCGGTTCAAAATACTTAATGGGAATGCATATAAATGATTCAAAACCCCCGCTTGGAAGCAGGGTGGACAGACACCATTCTTTGGGAAAAGGTGAAATAGGTTTAGATGCATTCAGATTTATTATGAATGACAGCAGAATGGATGATATTCCTCTTATTTTAGAAACTATAGATGAAACGATATGGAAAGAAGAGATTGAACTCTTGTATTCATT
>JACNLH010000056.1:0-19054 GCA_014381585.1 Candidatus Sulfurimonas ponti | reverse complement strand
AAATAAAATTAAGGTGTTTTATGAAAAGTTTAGTGAATTTCATCTCTGTGGATTCTGTAGAGAAGTCAACAATTTTTGAACATTTAAAGTGTTCCAAAGTAGAAGCCGCAATCCTTCAATACTTAGCAAAGAAGTACATGAACGGTGAAGATGATGTCTTGATTTTAGAAATTTTACAAGACTTGTTCACCCGTGATAATTATGAATATCTAGATCATTTGTTTGAGATAAAAGAGCTTTTAGAATTAGGATGGCTGCATCAGCAAAGTTTCACCCCTATAAAAATTTCTGAAGTGGCTTCTTTAGAGCTTTTAAACTCTGCAGTGGGACTTTCTCCATCGTTTTTAAAGTTGCTTGAGATGGGTACGCTAGAGTCTGATTTACCTGATATTAAACCTTATGGCGATCATCTTGAATATCTTCAAGATCAGTTTTTTCGCATAGAACTGTACCAAAAAATGAGTGCAATCCGTCAAAATGTTCATGAGCATTCTTTAGGTATTGACAGAATTCAAAATAAACTCAATTTACTCGAAAAACGCATAGAAGAGCGAGTTGCACAAACAGCAGAAAAATTGGTTTTAGATAAGTTTTTTAAACAAAAAAAGATGGATGTCAAAGAGCAGGTGATATTTATCGCACTTTTACGTGAAGAGTATAGTGCAACTGAGACTTCTTTACGCGAGATGAATGCACTTATAGAACTCATCTCTTTAGATGAGTATGAAAGAATTAAGAACCGCTCACTCCTTGAGGATGGTTCAAACCTTATCAGTGCAGGGATTATTGATTATGAAGAGATGCTAAATCCTTTTGGCGGGATTTCACGTGCATTTTATATTGTTGATGAGGTTCTCCAAAGTATAATGCATCCTCATAAAAATAAAAAGGTGAGACGATTAAAGCTAAATGCCCTTATAGATGAACAAGATATCTTTGAGTTGATTGAACCTGAGACATCACTTGATGATGTGGTGCTGAGTGAAAAAACGCAAGAAACCCTTCAAAATTTAATGAGACAAGTGAATAAAGAAGTTGTAGCCCGCTTAGTCGCATGGGGAATCAAGGATAAAAAAAGCGGAATAGACGCACGGATAATCTTTTATGGGGCGGCTGGAACAGGAAAAACAATGACAGCATATTCTCTTGCAAAGTCACTCAAACGTCAGGTTTTAGCCTTTGATTGTTCGAAAATTCTTTCTATGTATGTTGGTGAAAGTGAAAAGAATGTACGTAAGATTTTTGACACCTTTTATGACTTAAGCGAGAAAACCAAATCTGAACCGATATTGCTTTTAAATGAAGCCGATCAATTTTTAGGTGCTCGATCTAGCGGGAATATAACAGGTTCAGACCAAATGCATAACCAAATGCAAAATATCTTTTTAGAACAGATTGAAAAATTCAGAGGGGTGTTGATTGCAACAACAAACCTGCTGGAAAACATAGACAAAGCCTTTTCCAGAAGATTTGATTATAAGATAGAATTTAAAAAACCGGATGAAAAACAAAGGCTGGAGCTTTGGAAAATGATGCTTCCCACAGATGCACCTTATTCAAAAGATGTAGATGTGAAAGAATTAGCCAAGTATTCTCTAACAGGCGGTCAGATTAATTTGATTGTTAAAAACACAGCATATAAAATTGCGGTGCAAGAAGAGCCTTTGTTTAGTCAAAAAGATTTTATAGACGAAATAAACAGGGAAAAAGATGCAAATTTTGATAGTGAAAAATCTATGGGGTTTTTAAGTAGGTGAACCCAATGTTATAATTGATTAAAATTTATACAAAAAAAGATAGAACTATTTGCTATAATTTTAAGAAAAAATTTGCAAGGATTAGAATGCTCAAGTATATTGTGTTAGCTCTCACACTTTCAAGCCTACATGCTGAAACATCAAGTGAAAAATATACCTCTTATGAAGAAAACCTTCAAAAAGAGAGAGATTTTCTTTCTGAATCAAGAGATTTAAAAGCAGAGGCCCGCAGATATAGCAATGATATAGACACATCAATAGACAGACGGGATTTGATTGATAAAGCCCGAGAACTTAAGTCAGCAGTTCGGGAGAGTAAAGAGGATAAATAAGAAGGATATTTTAGACATAATCCTATAATATTCTTGATAAATTGTTACCATTTTACTCACATATATTCCTCAATAAAAAACAGTGTTGCGATTTGTGACATGCTTAAGCTGTTTTACCACCCAATAACTTTTTTATAAGACACATTTCGTTATAGTGCAAGTAACTGTTTTTTCTTATATACCCTAAAACAGGTTTAGACCTGAATATGTAGGAAAACAAATATAAAAGAACTGGATTTCAAGGGGTTCAGTTCTATAAATAAAGGTAGGTTATATGGAGCATATTGCTACAGCAAATCCGTATTTTGGTGTATTTGTACTATTTGTGGTCACATTCGGTGCATTTACAGCAACAACAATAATCGCTCGTTTAGCTTCTCGCGCATTAGCTGCAAAAGATAGCGAAAAAATTAAATTATCGGTTTACGAATGTGGACCGGAAGTCACAAGACAACCAAATAGAATTTCACCGCAGTTTTATTTGTTTGCACTTCTATTTTTACTATTTGATGTTGAAATCGTGTTTATGTTTCCATGGGCGGTTGATTTTAAACTTCTAGGATGGTTTGGCTTTGCTGAGATGTTAATGTTTATTTTCTTATTAACGATCGGTTTTGTATATGCATGGAAAAAAGGAGCACTTGAATGGCACAACATAAAGTAAATTATACACAAGACGGTGGACTTCCGGTTGCCCTGACAAGTATAGATAAGATTGTAAACTGGGGTCGTTCAAATTCACTTTGGGCACTTACCTATGGTCTTGCTTGCTGCGGTATTGAGATGATGGCCTCTGGAGCTTCAAGATTTGACTTTGACCGTTTTGGTACGATATTCCGTGCTTCACCGCGTCAGGCAGATGTTATGATTGTTGCGGGAACACTTACGAAAAAACACGCAGAGTTTATCAAAAGACTTTATGACCAAATGACAGAACCTAGATGGGTTATCTCTATGGGTTCATGCGCAAACACCGGTGGAATGTTCAACACCTACGCGACTGTTCAAGGTTGTGACAGAATCATTCCTGTTGATTTATATCTTCCTGGTTGTGCTCCTCGTCCTGAGACACTTCAGTATGGTGTGATGTTGTTACAGAAAAAGATTCGTGCCAACCATGCTTCTAAAGCACAAAAAGCAAAAAGGCTAATGTAATGAGAGCATATACTCCTAAAGACAATGTGCAGGCAAAAGCTTATTATACGGATAGATTTTATGTATCACCTCAAGTTCCTCGTCATGATGTTTCAAGTGATGAAGTGTTTGCTGCAGATTTAGAAACCATATCTTCCAAATTCACAGTGAATGAGTCTTATATAGAAGTGGGGCAGATGGTCGTTTATATCAATGCAAGTGATATTTATGGCGTCTTAGAACTTGTGAGAGACGAACTTTCTTACACGCAACTCACCGAGATGAGTGCAATTGATTGGTTGGCAAAAGATAACACTTTTGAAATTTTCTATCAAATGTTAAGCATGACTAAACGTAAACGTATCCGTATTAAATACTCCATACAAAATGGTCAGGCAGTGGATTCGGTGAATAAACTTTTCCGCTCAGCAGATTGGTCTGAGAGAGAGATGTTTGATATGTTCGGTATTGAAGCGAATAATCATCCATTTATGAAAAGAATCCTTATGCCATATGATTGGCAAGGGCATCCTCTTCTTAAGACTTATCCACTCCAAGGTGATGAGTTCGCTGCTTGGTATGAGGTGGATAAGATTTATGGAAAAGAAGCAAGAGATATAATCGGGCCTGAAATTCGTGACACTGCAAATATTGACAGATATGACTCTGAGCGTTTCGCACGTTTAGGATTTGAGCAGCCCAAGGGTACTAAGATCACCGGTGATGAAGAACCGACAGTACAAACATATCAAGAAGACGGTGGTGTTTTCTTGATAACAAAATTCGATAAAGATGCATCAAAAATTGTTGATGATCCTCAAAGGTAAGGTGGTAATAATATGGCACAAATAAAAAATAGATTAACACCGTTCTTTGAGAATATTACATTTGACAGAGAAGATAATGAATTGGTGCTGAACTTCGGTCCTCAACATCCATCTGCTCACGGACAGTTACGTTTAATGCTTCATTTGCAACAAGAACAAATTGTAAAAGCACATCCAGATGTTGGATATCTTCACCGCGGTATGGAGAAAATGGCTGAAAACATGATTTATAATGAATTCATGCCAACAACAGACCGTATGGATTATATCGCTTCATCTTCAAACAATTATGGTTTTGCATTGGCAGTTGAGAGACTTATCGGTTTAGAAGTCCCACGTCGTGCGAAAGTTATCCGTATGATGCTTTTAGAAATCAACCGTTTAATGTCTCACCTTTTCTGGTTGGCTACAACGGCTCTTGATATTGGGGCTATGACAGTTTTTCTTTACGCATTCCGTGAAAGAGAATACCTGATGGATATTATAGAAGGTTATTGTGGTGCACGTCTTACACATGCTGCAATTCGTATAGGCGGTGTTCCTTTAGATATTCAAGATGATTTTTTACATCAACTAAGATCATTCTTAAATAAACTGCCTCAAAATATTAAAGATTATGAAGACTTACTTGATTCAAACCGTATTTGGTTAATGAGAATGGAAGAGGTTGGCACTGTCTCAACAGAGATGGCACTTTCATGGGGTTGTACAGGCCCAATGCTTAGAGCTTCAGGTGTGGCTTGGGATCTTCGTAAAGAAGAACCGTATGAGTTATATGATGAAGTGGAGTTCAATGTGCCTTGGTCTGACAAAGGTGATAACTTTGCGCGTTACCGTATTTATATGGAAGAGATGAGAGAGTCTGCAAAGATTCTTTATCAAACTATAGAGATGTACGAGAGATGTGTGAAAGATGGACAAACTGATTTAATGGCGCATGCTCCAAAATATATTTCAGCTCCAAAGCTTGATATTATGACGCAGAATTATTCACTTATGCAACACTTTGTTTTAGTGACGCAAGGTATGAGACCACCGGTTGGTGAAGTGTATGTGGCAACTGAATCACCAAAAGGTGAGCTAGGTTTCTTTATTAACTCTCAAGGCGGACCATATCCATATAGATTAAAACTTCGTGCTCCGTCATTTTGGCATACAGGAATTTTAACAGACCTTTTACCAGGTCACTACATTCCGGATGTTGTTTCTATTATTGGGACAACCAACATAGTATTTGGGGAGGTTGACCGCTAATGAAAAGATATGACCTTAGACATTTAAAAGAAAATTTTGAACCTCGTATGAAAGAGATTTTAGGCGAGCATAAAGCTGGTGAAGTTGCGATTTTTTTATTTGAAATCGGTGACTTCACTCCTGTTCAAAAATCAGCAGATTTGGTGAAAGAGTGTGGATATGAGTTACTTAACTCTTTAAAATTTAACGAAGTCGATTGGACTCTCGTAACAAGAAGATAGGGATTTAGTATGGCTAAAGTCTATTTTTCCACGTGGAATGGTGAACTGATAAATAACGCAGGTAAACCTGAAGAAGAGTGGGAAGAATCAGCATACAATTTACCGGCAACATATGATGACCACAGAGATTCCAAAGCTTTTATAGGTTGGGACGGTGTTTCTTTATTTAATGAAGATGTGGATGTTATCCGTCTGGCGATGGAATATGCTGCGCAGTATCAAGTTTATTCTGAAGCATGTGGAAGATGTGCACCTGGGAGATGGGGTGGACAGATTCTTTATGATCAACTGGATAAAATTGCTCGCGGCGAAGGTGCTGTAGCTGATTTGGATCATTTAAAAGAGATTGGTAAAAGTATGCAAATCACTTCAAAGTGTGAGATTGGAAAAACTGTTCCCAATCCTATACTTGATTTAATGACACACTTTGAAGATGTGTTTATGGATTGTATCGAGAATCAAAAACCATCAAAGCATTATAATCAAGATGCAAGTTATATAGCAAAAATCACGGCACCATGTACAGATGCTTGTCCTGCTCATGTTGATATTCCTGGATATATTGAGGGTGTGAGAGATTTACGTTTTGATGATTCTCTAGAAGCTACACGTCAAACTATGCCTCTTGCGCACACTTGCGGCCGTGTTTGTCCACATCCATGTGAAGATGCATGCCGTCGTACAAATCTTGATGAGCCGATTTCAATCATGGCGCTTAAGCGTCTTGGTGCTGATTGGGAAACTGATCATGATTATAACTTTTTTCACCCCTTGGAGAAAAAGCCTGCAAATGGTAAAAAAGTGGCTATTGTCGGTGCAGGTCCCGCAGGACTCACTGCAGCATATTATCTTGCTGCTGATGGTGTTGAAGTTGATTGTTATGAAGAGCTTTCAGTGCTCGGCGGTGAAGTCACTGTCGGTGTTCCAGAATATCGTATGCCATGGGATAAGTATCAAAAAGATATCGAGTGTGTAGGTGATATGGGTGTGAACTTTATCATGAATCACAAAGTCTCTGCAGATGATATGAGAAGGTTTGAAAAAGAGTATGACGCAACAATGATTGCTTCTGGAACACGTTTATCAAAGAAAGTAAGATGTGATAATGAGCGTCCAGAGATACAGGGTTACTGGGGAGCAATTGATTTTCTTGACTGGGTGAATCTTTATGAGAAGTTTGATATCAAGACACCTAAGGCAACACAAGAACAGCAAATGCTTCCTGGAGACTTTGTTGATTTAACCGGTAAAACAGTGGCTTGTGTCGGTGGTGGATTCACATCTATGGATGTTGTTCGCTGTTCTATCCGTGCAGGCGCTAAGCGCGTGATTATGATTTATCGCCGTGATGAGAAAACAATTATCCGTAACACGACGTATGAAGAATACCACGAAGCTGTTGAAGAGGGTGTGGAATTTATTTTCCATTCAGCTGTTAACACAATGATTGATGAGGATAATGTTCTTAAAGCACTTGATGTGGATAAGTTTGAACTTGTTCCGGATCCAGATGGCGGTCGTCCTCAGCTTGTGAAAATTGAAGGTGCGACTGAGAGAATAGAAGTTGATTACCTTATACCTGCAGTTTCTCAAAGTGCTGATTTCTCTCACCTGCCAGAAGAATGGGAACTAGAGATGACATCTTGGGCATCACTTAAAACAAATGGTAAAGACTATATGACATCACGTAAAGGTGTGTTTGCGGCAGGCGATTGTGAATATGGTCCGATGACAATTGTAAATGCAGTCGGTCAGGCAAAACGCGGTGCTTCAGTAATGAGCAGATATGTTCACACCGGTGAAGTCACTTTAACTGATGATGAGATTATGGAAGACCACTTAACGAAGCTCAAAGTGTATGATAAGAAAGAAAAAATCACTGGTTGGTTACCTGGTCTTGCTCGTCAACAAAGTGAAATAGTTGACGTAGACATCAGAAAATTCAACAATGTTGAAGTGAATATGGGCTTTACGCAAGAAGAAGCTTTAGCTGAGGCTGACCGCTGTATGCGTTGTTATTACATCGCTATGGTTCAGGCATAGGAGGTGGATATGAGTAAAACAATCAACTTTACTATTGATGGCGTATCTGTTGAAGGTGCAAGAGGCGAAACAATTTTACAAGTGGCTCGTAAAAATGACATATATATACCTACTATGTGTTATATCTCTAAAACCACACCCTGTGCGTCATGCCGTATGTGTGTTGTTGAAGCCCAAGGGCTTGATGGTTTTGTGCTTTCATGCAACACTCCACCAACTGAAGGTTTAGAGATTACAACAAATTCAACTGAACTTGAGCGTGAGAGAACAAACATCATGAAACTTTATGATGTGAATCATCCTTTAGAGTGCGGTGTATGTGATAAGTCCGGTGAATGTGATTTACAAAATAAAACTTTAGAGTTTAATGTGGGGCAACAAAATTTTGCTGCAAAAGACATTCCACGTAAAATTGAGAATTGGGGATTGATTAATTATGATCCGGCTCTTTGTATCTTATGTGAAAAATGTGTGCACGTTTGTAATGAGGTGATTGGTGATGATGCTATTGATGTTAAATTTGGCGGATACAGTTCAACAATCATTCCAAAAAACAATGACAAACTAGATTGTACGTATTGTGGTGAATGTATCGCAGTTTGTCCAGTTGGAGCACTTATAAGTTCTGATTTTCAGTACACTGCAAATGCTTGGGAATTATCCCGTGTTCCAGCTACTTGTGCACACTGTTCAGCAGGATGTTCATTGGAGTATGAGGTCAAAGGTGTCGGTATCAGCAGAGATGCAAGTATCTATAGAGTGAAAAACAACTTTGAGTATACGAATCTTTGCGGAGCAGGACGTTTTGGTTTTGACTTTGATAATAAGGCTGAAAAAAATCCGGCAGACTTTCACAAAGCAGTTGAAGCTATAAGTTCAGCAAAAGCTATCCGTTTTTCTTCAATGATCACCAATGAAGAAGCATATATGCTAGGCGAACTCAAAAGTAAGTTCGGTCTAAAGCTATTTAACGAAGATGCCCGTCTTTATGCAGAATTCATGAAAGCATATAGCAGTGTGAGCGGTAAAAAGCATCATAGCGGTTCACAAGACGCTATTAGACAGGCTGACGCTGTTATTGTTATAGGGGGTAGAATTGCAACAGACAATCCCGGTGTGAGATATGCTCTAACAACTGCATCCCGTCATAATGGTGCGAAAATCGTTTATGCACATCCAATAGAAGACGCATTGATGAAAAATACAATAACACAGTTTTTAAAATATGAAGCAGCAAGTGAAGAGGGCGTTATGGCTCTTTTAGCAAATGCTATTTTAAAAGATGCTGACCTATCCGATGAAGAAAGAGCTTTCTTTAATGACTTAGATTTAGGTTATTTATGTGCTGAAAGTAATATCGGTGAAGAAGAGATAGCTTTAATGATGCAGTCATTCACCCGCGCTAAGAATCGTGTTCTTGTTGTTGGCTCAGATATGATGGCGCATTCCCGTGCGAAAAATATTGCAAAATTGTGTGCCATGATTGAAAAATACAGTGAATTTTCTTTAGTGGTTGTACCTTCACAGGTGAATACATTAGGGGTATCTTTAATTAATGAGTTGGATATAGATGAGGAATTGGCAGATAATGTTGTAGGTTACAATGCTTCTGGCAACTTTGTGATTTCTTCTTTAGAATTTGCAAATCTAGCTATTCCATCACTCAATCAGCAAGAAGGTACATTCGTAAATATTGACAACAAAGTCCTTCCAACAAATGTTGCTTTGGCTTTTGATGGTTACACACTTCTTGATATCGTTCAAGCATGCGGTGTTAAGAGAGAAAATACAATTGACTGTACAAAAGTGCTTGATACAAAAGCTGGTTTTAAAGCAGTGGCATTTGATGATTTAGAAAACTTTTTATCAGCTCACGGAGATGACAATAGAGGTTATATTCTTGATGAAGTTGCATGTGAAATGAACGGAACACTTGATTCTATAGATGATTTAGCAGAGTTTAACGGCCCTGTGATTTATCATTCAAATCCAGTTTTACAGTTTAATGCATACACAAACACCACCTCGCAGCTTGAACGTGATACAAGTTTAAGAGGTTCAGCACAGTTTGCGTCTATAGCAAAAATTTCTGATGGTGAAAAAATAGAGATCAGTTTCGGATCACGTACTATTGTAAGAGAATTTAAATTAGATGAAGAACTTAAAGGGACTATCGCTTTAAATCCAACATTTGATATTGCTGTGGATTCCAGTAGGTACAGATTTGAAAAATCCAAGATAATGAGAGTGACAAATGAGTAATATTACTATAAATATCGATGGTAAAGAGATTCAGACGCAAGAGGGTGAATTTGTTTTAAATGCAGCCCGTGCGAATGATATTTTTATTCCAGCGATATGTTATTTATCAAGATGTAGTCCGACACTTGCTTGTCGTATATGTCTTGTTGAAGTTGATGGAAAGCAAGCGTATGCTTGTAATGCAAAAAGTAAAGACGGTATGAGCATCACCACATCAACTGAGAACATTGAAAAAGAAAGACGCGCGATTATGGAAGTGTATGATGTGAATCATCCTCTTCAATGTGGTGTGTGTGATCAATCCGGTGAATGTGAACTGCAAAACTATACTTTAGAGATGGGTGTTGATTCCCAAAGCTATACGGTGAAAGATGTAGATAGAAGTTCACACGATTGGGGACATTTACACTACGATCCGGGTCTTTGTATCGTTTGTGAGCGTTGTGTGACTGCGTGTAAAGATATGATTGGTGATAACTCACTTACAACTATCGCTCGTGGTTCAGATCCTTTAGAAGCTGTATATAAAGAAGAGATGCCTAAAGATGCATATGCAATGTGGAACAAGTTAAACAAATCGGTGATTGGTTTGACAAACGGCACTGATGTACTTGATTGCACCTCTTGTGGAGAATGTGCATCAGTTTGTCCTGTCGGAGCACTTGTGGATACAGAATTTATGTATAAGTCAAATGCTTGGGAATTAAAACAAGTTCCTGCCACATGTGGTCACTGTTCTGCCGGTTGTCAGATCAGCTATGAGACGAAACATACAAGTGTTGATAATCCAGAAGATAAAATCTACCGCGTGATGAATGAATGGAATTATGTTTCACTTTGCGGTGCCGGTAGATATGGTTATGATTATCAAAATGCTGATGTTGCTAAAGATGAAACTGCATTTAACAATGCTGTTGAAGCATTCAAAAAAGCGGACACTATCAAGTTCACTTCAACTATTACAAATGAAGAAGCATTGATTTTAGAAAAACTAAAAGAGAAGTTTGGATATAAACTGGTGAATAATGAAGCAAAATCTTTTCAAACATTTTTAGCTAACTATGCGACTTTAAGCGGTACTCGTTTGTATTCAAGTGACTTAAAAGAGGTGGCAAACTCCAACTTTATAGTTTCTATCGGTGCAGCGCTTAAAACAGATAATCCAAATGCAAGATATGCATTAAATAATTCATTAACAGTGAATAAAGGTGCAGGTTTGTACTTCCATCCGGTTAATGATCCAATCATTAACGGACTAAGTAAGAATCTTATGAGTATCGCTCATAAACCGCTTCAAGAAGAGGCAGCTTTATACTTACTCCTTGATTTATTTGCAGATAAAGAAGCACTTCCATCTGATATTGTAGATTATTTAGCATCGTTTCACTCGACTAAGACTATAACAGTTGAAGAGACTGTTAAAGAAAAAGTGATTGAGATTGTTAAAGAGATGAAACTCAATGAAGAAACTGGTCTTGAAGAAGAAGTTGAAGTGGAAAAATCTAAAATGGTACCAAAGAAAGTGAGCAAAGAAGTTGAAGTGGATGACAACAGACTTCTTTCACTTTTAGGTGCAGAAGATTCTTTTACTGAAACTCTTGAGAAGTTCTTAAAGAAAAAAGAGACTTTCTCTTTAATGGTTGGAGCAGATTTATATAATCATCCAAATGCTAAAAACTGTGCAAGATTAGTGGCTTTAATAGAAAAATATTCAGCGTTTAAGATCGTAATGATTCCAACACTTACAAATACACTTGGTGTATCACTTATTAACACATTAAGTGATGATGAAGCTTCTTCATATTCAATAGGTTATAATATTAAAGGAGACTTCACGTTGTCTGCTTTAGGTGATGGCGATTTAGATATGCCGGCAATCAATCAGCAGGAGGGGACATTGACTTCTATTAATAAAAGAGTCAACCCGACAAATGTTGCTATTGGGTATGGTGGATATGTTCTTAATGATATAGCTAATGCTCTTGGTTTAAACGCTGAACTTACGGTTGATTATACAAAAGAGTTACCGACTTCTAAAGGTTTTAAAGCTGAGTCTTTTGATGATTTACCAAATCATTATACAAATGCGGGTGTTGAGATGCGTGGGTATGAGCTTAAAAATATGGGTAGAAAATCTTCAACAGATGAAAGTGTCTCTAAGATAGATGAAGAACTTGCATTAAATGAAAACCTAATCTACTTTGCAAATCCTGTAAGACAGTTTAGTGAATTCACTAACAAAACCACAGACCTTGATGAAGTGAGCGGTATCTACATGAGTGAAGAGTTCTTAAGCAACTCAGAGCTTAATGCAGGTGATAGTGTAAGAGTCAAAAGTGACAATGGTGAAGTGACTGCAACTATCGTGAGTGATAATAAAATCGCTGGTGATATTGTTCTCATTCCATCATTTGATTCTAAATTAAATTTAGAGGCTCTGTTTAGCGGTTACCGCTTTGCTACAGCTTCGATTGAAAAGGTGTAATATATGGAAGTGGCATATTTAATAGAAACGATTATAAAAGTCGTTGTTGTTTTAACTATATTTTCTGCATTAGCGGGTATTGGAACATATTTTGAGCGTAAGATTCTTGCGTTCATGCAACGTCGTCTTGGGCCAATGAATGTCGGTCCTTATGGATTATTACAAGTTGCAGCAGATGGTATAAAACTTTTTACAAAAGAGGATATTATTCCTACAAATGTTGTTACAAATGTATTTAAAATAGCGCCGGTTATTACAGCATCCACTGCGTTTATGGCAGCGGCGGCAATTCCATTTTTACCGTCATTTGATATCTTTGGTTATACAGTGAATCCTATTATCGCTGATATCAATGTAGGTATTTTATACATTCTTGGAATCATGGGAGTAGGTCTGTATGGTCCACTCCTTGGCGGTATGGCTTCAGCTAATAAGTTTTCACTTCTTTCAGCTGCTCGTGGTGCTGCTGTATTTATCTCTTATGAGGTGGTTACCGGTTTATCAATTTTAGCTCCGATTATGATGGTTGGTTCATTATCACTTATTGATTTTAATAACTATCAGATTGAAAACGGTTGGATTGTGTTTAATCTTTATGGTGTCGGATTTGTAGCATTTATTTTATTTTGGATTGCTGCATTTGCTGAAACCGGTCGTACACCGTTTCACTTAATCGCAAATGATCATGAGATTATCGATGGTTTCGGTACTGAGTATTCTGGTATGAGATGGGGTCTTTTCTTCATTGGTGAATATGCAAATATGTTCTTTATCTCTTTTGTCATCCCTCTGCTTTTCTTGGGTGGATATGGAGATGGAAGCCTTTTAGGTGCTTTGGCATTATTAGGTAAAGTGGCATTTTTCTTTTTCTTTTTCTTATGGACAAGAGCTGCCTGGCCAGATGTGAGACCGGATCAATTGATGTGGTTATGTTGGAAAGTTCTAATGCCAATAGCTGTAGTTAATATTCTTATTGCTGCAATAATAATGATATAAGGTGGTGAAGATGGAAGCATTTAACGACAGAAACGTAAGTAATGGCTACTATAAGCTAGACATCGAGGATTATCCCACCACTGCTTGGGGTAAATTCAAACGTGTGGTGAGAAGAACTTTCAGAGGCGAGCTTTTTGTTGGTCTTTGGGTTGTTATGAGAGAGATGATTAAATTTGACGTGCATACAGTTCAATATCCTCTTGAAAAGATGCCGATTGGTCCTAGATACCGTGCAGTTCATGAGATGAAGAGGTTATGGGAATCTGAGGCTGAGAGATGTATCGGTTGTGGACTTTGTGAGAAGATTTGTATATCTAACTGTATTCAAATGGATACGAAGATAGATGAAAATTCTCGTAAAGAAGTAAGTGAGTATACGATTAACTTGGGTCGCTGTATTTTTTGTGGATACTGTGCTGAAGTTTGTCCGGAACTTGCAATCACACACGGCGGTGAATATGAAAATGGAAGTGAACAAAGAGAACACTACATTGATTATGCAGGAATGTTAACGCCATTAGAGATGATGACTCAAGGTAAACAACAAGAGTTTGAAGGTTTTGGTGCTATCACACCACATGAAGATGCAGGTGTTAAGAAAACACCTCTATCGTATTAAGGAGTAGGAATGTTTGAAGCTATAGCTTTTTATCTGTTTGCGTTTTTAACAACTTTGATGTTTTTTATCACGGTGACAACATCACAGGCCTTACACGCATTAACTGCATTGGCAGCTGGGATGATATTTATATCAGCATTTTTCTTTATTCTAGGTGCTGACTTTTTAGGTGCGATTCAAATCGTTGTTTACTCTGGTGCTGTTATGGCTCTTTACGCTTTTGGTATGATGTTTTTTGATACGACAAGAGAAGTTAAAGAAAAGCAAGGAAATCAGTATATAATTGCCGGACTTAGTGTTGTGGCAGCTGTTTTAGTTGTAATCATTTTTGCAGCTCCAATGGTGACGGACAATATCACAGCTTTATATCCAATGACTGAAGGTGTTGGAAACACTCAAGATGTTGGTATGGTTCTTTTCACTAAGTATCTTGTTCCTTTTGAAGTGGCTGCGATAATGTTACTTGTAGCTATGATTGCGGGTATTGTTTTAGCCGGTAAAAAAATGGATGATTCTTTAACTGCAATGAATGAGTCAGAGATTGAAGAAAGCAATGCAAGGAGACTTTCATGATGGAAATTGGATTAAACCATTATCTGGTGCTATCAACTATTCTTTTTTCAATAGGCTTGATAGGTGTAATGAAAAGAAAGAATCTTCTTTTACTATTTTTCGCAACTGAGATAATGTTGAACTCTGTAAACATTGCATTTGCCGCGATTTCACACTACTACGGAGACTTGACAGGTCAGATGTTTGCATTTTTTGTAATTGCAATCGCTGCATCTGAAGTTGCTGTGGGGCTTGGTCTATTGATTTTATGGCATAAACGTCATAGCAGTATCGATCTAGATAAAATGTCAACGATGAAAGGATAATAGATGGAAATATATTTATATCTAGCACTATTTTCACCATTTGTAGGTTCAATGTTTGCAGCACTTTTTGGGGCTTCTCCAAGAACTATGATAGCTGGAATAGTTCCAAGTTTATTACTGTTTGTATCATTTGTGTCAAGTACTATCTTACTTCAGCATATATTAGCAGGTGGTGAAGTGGTTCATGTTGAGATGATGACATGGATGGAAACTGGTAACCTTTACATACCTTTTGGTTTTGTTGTTGATCAAATATCTGTGACTATGATGATGGTTGTGACTTTGGTTTCAACAATTGTACACGTATATGCGATTGGGTATATGGATCATGATAAAGCATTTAACCGTTTCTTCGCATGGTTGTCAGCTTTCGTTTTCTCTATGATGATACTTGTAATGAGTGATAACTTCGCTGGTCTTTTCATCGGATGGGAAGGTGTTGGTCTTTGTTCATGGGCTCTAATCGGTTTTTGGTATCACAAAGAAAGTGCCACTTGGGCAGCTAATGAAGCGTTTATTATGAATCGTATTGCTGACCTTGGAATGTTAATCGGTATATTCTTAGTGTTTTGGAACACTGGAACACTTCAATATGATGGTGCGTTTGCAGCGATGCAAGGGCTTGATATTGAAACATTGACTTGGATCGGTATCTTCTTATTCATAGGTGCGATGGGTAAATCTGCGCAGTTTCCACTTCATACGTGGCTTGCTGATGCGATGGAAGGTCCTACTCCGGTTTCTGCACTTATCCACGCAGCGACAATGGTTACAGCCGGTGTATACTTAGTTGTACGTTCAAATGAGTTATATGCATTGATTCCTAATGTAGGTTTATTTATAGCTTCCCTTGGTGCTTTTGTTGCAATTTTTGCAGCAACCATGGCACTTGTTAATCGTGATATTAAAAGAGTTATTGCATATTCCACACTTTCTCAGTTGGGGTATATGTTCGCTGCTGCCGGTCTTGGTGCATACTGGGTTGCATTATTTCACCTAATGGCTCACGCATTCTTTAAAGCACTGCTTTTTCTTGGCGGTGGTAATGTTATGCACGCGATGAGTAATGAGCTTGATCCATTTAAGATGGGTGCACTCGGAAAGACAATGAAAGGAACAATGATAATGATGACATTAGCATCAGTTGCTCTTGCCGGTATCTTTCCACTTGCAGGATTCTTTTCCAAAGATTTAATATTAGAAGTTGCATTTATTGACGCACACTATATTATCTATACTGTGTTGCTATTAACTGCCGGTTTAACTGCATTCTATTCATTTAGAATTATTGCACTTATTTTTCATGGTGAAGACAGACATACTGCTTTAGGATTCCATCCTCATGAAGCATATAAATTTATGTTAGTTGCTATGAGTCCGCTTTTGATTCTTGCAATCATTGCAGGGTTTATGTTTAAAATGCCTTATTTTGAAATGGTTACACAGCTTTTACCGGCTACAGAGTATCATGTTCATTCAGCGACTACATATTGGATTATGACTATCGGCACACAACTGTTTGTTATGCTTGCTATCTTTTTTGCATATAAAAAATATATGGCACCTGGAATCAAGGTTCCAGACGGCACATCTGCAATGGAAAACAGTTTTAAATATAAGCTACTGATCAACCAATATTATATTCCTTATTTTTATGAAGAGTATTTGGTCAAACCTTATAGAGAGTTATCAACTGTTTTATGGAAACAGGTGGATATGAAAGTTGTAGATGCGACGGTTGATGGAATAGCGAATATGCTTGTTTCAACTGGTGAAAACACTAGAACAATGCAAAGTGGTAATCTCTCCACTATGCTTAAATGGATGGTGACAGGTCTTGTGGCTCTATTATCATTGGCTGTGGTTTTTGGACTTGCAGTAAAATATCTTGATGAGATTAAAACGTGCTTATCAAGTTTAGGAGTTTAATAGATGTTAGATAATATTTTATCGATTTTAATTTTCTTTCCAGCAGTGGCAGGTATCTTTGGATTTATGATTCACAAAGATAGTATGCGTGCTTATGGTGTGTCTGTAGCTACGATAGAGTTTGCTTTATCATTATGGTTATGGTACTCATTTGATTCAAATGTATCCGGTATGCAGTTTATGGAGCAGCTTCCTTTAGTTGAATCTTTTGGAATTAATTATCTTTTAGGTGTTGATGGTATTTCTCTTTTCATTGTTGTTTTAGCATCGTTCTTCACGATGATCGGTATAGCTTCACTTACTGATACAAAAAATGTTAAGAATATGATTATCACCCTCTTAATGCTTCAAATGACAATGGTCGGTGTATTTGTTGCACTTGATGCTATTTTATTTTATGTATTCTGGGAACTTTCACTTGTGCCAATGTTATATATCATCGGTGCATGGGGTGGACCTTTACGTATTTATGCATCAGTTAAATTCTTTTTATATACATTTGCCGGTTCACTTGTGATGTTGGTAGGTATGTTGTTTATGGCATATTTTTACTACCAAGCAACAGGTGTGTGGTCTTTTGCAATCTTAGACTGGTATAGACTTATATTGCCTGAGAGTTTTCAGTTATGGTTATTTGGAGCATTCTTTATCGGTTTTGCTATTAAAGTTCCAATGTTTCCATTCCATACCTGGTTGCCGTATGCGCATGGTCAAGCACCGACTATCGGTTCTGTGATACTGGCGGCGATTTTATTAAAAATGGGTACATATGCATTTATCCGTTTTTCTTTGCCTCTTTTCCCAGATGCGTCAACATTTTTTATGTTCCCGATAGCAATTATAGCAATCATCATGATTGTGTATACAGCTATGGTTGCATATGCTCAAGAAGATGTTAAACAAGTTGTTGCATATTCTTCAGTTTCACATATGGGTGTTATTATCTTAGGTACTTTTGCATTGAATGTTGAAGGTATCACAGGTTCAATCTTTTTAATGATTGCGCATGGTGTTGTCTCAGGTGCTCTGTTCTTACTTGTCGGTGTTATCTATGACAGACGTCATACGAAGATGATGTCAGAGTTTGGCGGACTTGCATCAGTGATGCCGAGATACGCAACTATATTTGGTTTAATGTTAATGGCTTCAGTGGGTATGCCGCTGACTATTAACTTTGTTGGAGAGTTTTTATCTTTACTTGGATTTTACCAACAGTCTCATATCTTAACACTTTTAGCTGGAACAGCGATTATCGTTGGTGCTATTTACATGTTGGCAGCATATAAAAAGATGTTTTTTGGTGAAGTTACAAATGAGAAAAACAAAAACTTGCCAGATGTTAGCAAAAGAGAGTTGGTGGCTTTAATTCCATTGTCAATTATTACAATATGGTTAGGTGTTTATCCTAAACCGGTTTTAGAACCTATTAACAACTCAGTGGAATCAATCGTACAGTTAATGCATGATAAATCTATAACACAAGAAGCTAAGAGTAGAATTCCTAACCTTGTACAAGAGAGAGCTACTTCAGCAGAGGAGGCAAACTAATGTTAGAGCCAGTAAATATTTCATTAGAGTCATTAAACTTAGTGACTCTTTATCCAATGTTAATACCAGTGATTGGTGCACTTTTAATTATCTGTATTGATATTTTTAAAGGTGGACTTGATAAATCATTATATGTAGTGATGAGTATTCTTTTCTTGTTTATCGATTTTTCAGTTCTTTTAACTGCATCAGAAGTATTTGCAAGTGATGGCACTGCAATGGGTGTGTTTGATATGATGCTTATTGATGGCTTAGCGATTCTTTCGCAGTTTATCATTGTCGGTGCATCTATCTTTTTTATTCCATTGGCAATGTCGGGTAAAAAGTTTCACGAATCTTCATATCCTGAATTTTTTGCGATGTTCTTATTCACCATCGCAGCATTACAGTTTATGGTTTCTACTGATTCTTTAATCCTTATCTTTGTAGCATTAGAGACATCATCATTAGCCGTGTACACAATGATAGCTATGCATAACCGTGACAAATCATTTGAAGCAGCGGTGAAGTACTTCACTATGGGTGCTTTGGCTGCAGGTTTTTATTCATTTGGTGCAATGGTGTTTTATGCACTCACCGGATCAGTTGAGATTAACCAAATCGCCACTATTCTTGCTGCAAACGGATATGCGGATATGGGATATGTTCTTGTAGGAACTGTGTTTATGTTAGCTGCTATTGGATTTAAAGTGGCTCTTATACCATTTCATACATGGGCACCGGATATCTATGAAGGTGCATCCGCTTCAATGGCAGGTTTCCTTTCTAT
>JACNLH010000175.1 GCA_014381585.1 Candidatus Sulfurimonas ponti | reverse complement strand
AATGGAAGCCAAAGCTATGGTGTGTCTACATCAGATATTAGCCAAATCACCAGGACTCCTATGCTTATGCCACTACCGCTGCGACCATTTGGGGTGAGAGGTTTATGTGCAATCAGCGGTAATATTGCTGCTGTGGTGGACATGAATATTTTACTCAAGATGAAAGAGGTTGACTACGATAATGAAAAAAGCAGGTTGATAGTGCTTAATGATGCACTTTCCTCCTCAACACTTTTAGTGAGCGAAGTTTATAACACAGTTGAAGTGCAAGCAAAGAATTTAGAAATCCTTGATAAGCAGGATGATCCTGTTATCGCTATATACAAACATGAAGATAGTCTGATTCAAGTGCTATCCTTGGAAATTTTATTTTCTAGAGTTTCAAAAGTTCTAATTGAATCAGCAGATGTGAAAAATGCCAAGACGCATATTGAGCTTAAAAAAGAAGATGATTCAAGCAGGTTTTTGATTTTTTCAATGGAGAATGAATCGTATGCTTTACATATTGATTACTTAAGAGAAATAATACTTGCTGATATAGAATTCACTGAAATAGCCGGTACAAAAGATGAAGTGATAGGTCTTATAACTTTAAGAGAAGAACTTTTAATTGTAATAGACTTACGAAAGCATTATGGTTTTAGCAGCAAAGACAATGATAAAAACCGTATTTTAATTGCGACACATGATGGAAAGAAAATCGGTCTTTTGGTTGATGAGATTATTGATATCAAGGCTTATTCAAATAAAAATATTGAGTACATGAAAGATAGCTTTAAAGATAATAAAATTTCTGGTGTGATACATGATGGAGATAAAATTATTTCATTTTTTGATGCTGATGTTTTGGAAAATCTTTTTGAAGAAAATGAATCTTTTATAGATGAGGGAAACACTGTTTTAGAAGAAGATACTTCTCATAAAACAGTGATGGAGGTGATCGTATTTAAGTTAAATGAAAAAGAGTATTCTTTTGAGGTGGACACTGTTGCTGAAATCATAGATATGGTGCCTTCTACAGCTATAGCTATGACAAATAATCTAATCGATGGAATTATTAACATCAGAGGACAGATTGTGGCAATTGTCTCTTTGTTTGAAAAATTAAATATTCAAATGAATATAAGTGAAGATTCAAAAATTATTATTTGCGAGATAAAAGGTGAAAAGATAGGCTTTGTTGTGGATAGTGTCAGCGATATTTTAAACATAAGAGAAGAAGAGATAAAAGAACAGGATGAAGCGTTATTTTCAAAAGTGCTTCACCTGGAAAATGGAAAAAGATTGATTTTATCTATGGATTTAGATGAAGTTATTTTACAAAGGTGATGTAATGGCTAAAAAAGTTTTAATAGTTGAAGTGTTTTCAGGGGAGTCACTGTAATGGCTAAAAAAGTTTTAATAGTTGATGATTCTGCACTGGTGAGAAAACAACTCAGTGATATTATAGCTATATTGGATTTTGAGATAGAGACTGCAAAAAATGGTCAAGAAGCATTAAATAAAGCGATAGAAACACAATATGATGTGATCACTATGGATATCAATATGCCTGTGATGGATGGTATTGAAGCTGTAAAACAAATTATGCAAGTCAAACCGACAGCAATCTTGATGATAAGTTCACTTACAACAGAAGATGCAGATATAACTATGGATGCTTTAGACTTAGGTGCTATTGATTACATAGCAAAACCTGGAACTATGAATGTCGGTAAGCGCGAAAATCGTGAGGATATTCTTGAGAAGGTGAAATCATTATCCTGCATATCGCCTAGAAGACTCAAAAGAAGGGCTGCAAAACCAGTACTTAGAGAGAGAAAACGTGTTGAGAGTATTCTAAAAAACAAGTCCAGCAGTTTAGATATCACCAAGGTGGTGTTAATTGGAAGCTCCACCGGCGGACCTGGGCTGATTGAACAAATTTGTGCAGCTATTCCTATGAATTATAAATACCCGATATGTATAGTGCAGCATATGCCAGAACAGTTTACAAGTGCATTTGCTCAGAGGCTTAACCGTGCAAGTCTTGTCAATGTGCTTGAATCAAGTCAAAATATGGAACTATGTCCCGGAAACATATATTTAGCCCGTGGCGGAGTTCATATGAATTTTGCTAAAAAGGTGTCTGGAAAAGTTGTGATTCGTGAAGATAAAGACAAAGGTGAAAACTTCTTTCAACCATCTGTGAACAATATGATGCAGAGTGCTGTGGAGACTTTCGGCGGGGAGAACCTTATAGGGGTTATTTTAACAGGGATCGGTGATGACGGAGCAGATGCAATGGTGCGTATAAAAAATGAAGGCGGATACACTTTAGGCGAGAGTGAAGAAAGCTGCACAGTTTATGGAATGCCAAAAGAAGCATACGATAGAGGCGGTATAATGGAGCAACTTGACTTTATACAAATCCTTAAAAAAATAGCGACATTAAAGTAAGAGAGGAGTAAGCATGGCATTAATTAAAAAACATACAAAACCTGTGATTGAAGAGTTGCCAAAATTTGCTTCACTGGATGATGCTGTGGGTTTTTTTCAAACTTCTAAAGAATTTGATAAAATGGATTACGCTATAGAAGAGATTGCTAAGTTTGATAAGGGTGGGAGTTTTTTAGTGTCCTATATCAACAATGACACTGCAGATAAAAATATTTCAACAAAAATAGCATCTGTTATTTCGAGTATGAATCCAGATGATGCACCCATAGATGAGATCATGGATTTGTTAAAGTTGGAAAATGCATATATCCGAAATCTTGGAATATCCATACTTCGAGATTTTGGAAATGCGATTAAGTACTATATAGTGAAGTTTTTAATCGGAGATGACAGAGATTTAAGGATTTTCGCTATTAATGTTTTAGGTGATGTTGATTTCGCAGAATCACGAGATATGCTGGTGGAACTTTTAGAAACCGAAGAAGATATAAATGTGGCAATGACAGCAGTTGACTATATGGGTGAAATAGGGGAGATGGAAGATATAGATTTATTGGAGTCACTTAAGGAAAGATTTGCAGGTGATTTTTATGCCGAGTTTGCTGTTGACAGCGCGATTAAGTTGATAAAAGGATAGTCTAAAATGGCATATTTATTATCAGTTGAGAATTTTGCAAAAATCGGTGAATTTATATATAGAAAGAGCGGTATTTATTTAGAAGAAGATAAACACTATGAAAAACTTGCCAAATATATAAATACACGTGCCTTAGAACTAGAGATAGACAGTTTTAGAAAATACTTTTTCAAACTTCGTTTTGATGATAAACCCGGTGATGAATTTCAGGCTTTAATGAATGCTATAACAGTGAATGAAACATATTTTTTTAGAGAGAGGGATCAATTTGAAGTTCTTGTGAATAAAATTCTACCAGAACTTCATAAAACTATGCCAGTAGATAGACCTCTAAGAATACTTTCTTCACCGTGTTCAACCGGCGAAGAACCATATTCTATGATTTTACATATTCTAGAAGAGGGGAACCTTATAGAACAAAGAGATATAGAAGTTGTCGGCATAGATATTGATTCCACTGTGATTGACAAGGCTAAGGCGGCAAAGTATTCAAGCAGATCCATTCATGCTATTCCTAAAGATATTTTAGGACGATGGTTTGAAAAAAAAGGACTTGCTTATGAATTATCAGAAGATTTGAAAGGAACTGTTGATCTGCATGTTACAAATATCTTTGACAAGGCACAGATGAGAAAGTTAGGGAAATTTGATGTCATTTTTTCAAGAAATATGCTTATATACTTCGATGATGCATCAAGAAAAGAAGTGGCTATGACATTTTATGATATGCTAAATCCAGGTGGTTATGTTCTTTTAGGGCATGCTGAATATATGAGTCGGATTGTTTCCATTTTTAATGCGAAAAAAGTTGACAATACATTGATATACCAAAAACAATAAATTTAAAAAAAAGGAAAAAAAAATGCCCTTAGTGATATTTGTAGATGATAGTGAGACAGCCTTAGCTTCAACAAGAATGGTGACAAATTCTATGCCCATAGAAGTGAAACAGTATACGGAGGCACAAGTTGCTTTAGCAGAGATTAAAGCTGGCTTGACACCGGATTTAATTATTACAGATCTTAATATGCCTGTAATGAATGGTTTAGAGTTCTTACAAGCGCTTCGTGACAACCCTTCAACAAGCAGAACTCCCACACTGATGTTGACCACTGAAACAAAAACAGAGTTAAAACAACAAGGTAAAGCTTTAGGACTCACCGGATGGATTGTAAAACCTTTTAATCCGGCACAGTTAAAACAAGCTATCACCAGAGTTTTAAGACTACCGGTTTAAGAATTATTATGTTAATTTTAGATTCAATTGACAGTTTGTTAGAGCATATTGAAGTGGTGCAAAAAGATGTGACATCTCTTTCTTCTGATTCTTTACTTAAAATAAGTGCATACATAGAAAAACACCAATTAGAAGTTGATGATGATATTGCGGCTGCATTACAATATCAAGATATTATCACACAACAGTTAAGTGCTACGATTGAAGCTATAGAGAGTATGAGAAAAAGTATTAATAAATTTTCTCATACTTTTCAAAGTGATGAACATTTAGCACAAGACGGTATGCAGAAGTTACAAGAAAAATTAAATACAACTTTAGCAGAGGCTAAAGATAAAAAAAATAGATTCTCAGGTAAAACTTCATGCGATGAAGTCAGTGACGAGATAGAGTTTTTTTAGGAGAATATGATGGCAACAATTATGGTGGTGGATGATTCAAAAACAGTTAGAAGTTATCACGGCTCTATCCTCAAAGGAATGGGACTTGATGTTTTAGAAGCTGAGAATGGTATGGAAGCATTGGAAAAAAGTCTTGGCGCCACTATAGATTTATACTTGGTTGATGTCAATATGCCAGTGATGGATGGCTATTCTTTTATAAAAGATTTACGTAAACAAGATGATCATAAAAATGTGCCGATTATTATGATCACCACTCAAGCTAAAGATGAAGATAAGGTTAATGCGTACAAGGCGGGGGCGAATCTTTTTGAAACAAAACCTATCAGACCTGAGCAGCTTCAAGCATATATCGATATCTTAGTAAAGAAATAGGGAGAATAGTATGGATCCGTTATTAGAACAGTTCTTACAAGAAGCAAGAGAAAATCTAGCATTTATAGATCAAAATATTGAAGAGATCGGCGGAGATGATCCGGAGTTGCTAAATTCAGTGTTTCGTGCTGCGCATACGCTTAAAGGCGGCAGCGGGATAGTCGGCTTTGAGTCAGTCAAAGTGATTACACATCATGCAGAAGATTTACTTGATATGCTCCGCGGTGGTAAATTAGACTTTAAAGAAGGTATGACTGAAGCTCTTTTTGATGCTTTTGATGAAGTTATGAACTTGATTGAAGCTGCTGAAGAAACTGAAGACATTGTTGAAGCAGATGAAGAGACTGTGCAAAATATAGTTGCATCATTATCAGCTCAGATGGGTAAAGAAGTTGAAGGTGAAGGACAATGGGAACTTCCTTTTTCACTTGTTGATAATGTTTCCAATGTGATCAACCCATCATTAAAAACATTAAATGGATCCTCATCATATAAAGTTGATTTTACAAATGCAGAGCTTAATGAGGAGTTTTGTGCAAATGAGAATTTATATGCGATCACTTTTGATGTGGATGAGTCTTGTATGGTTTATGGAAATGACCCTGTGTATACATTATCTCTTTTAGGTGATAGAGTTCTAGGTGTGTACTCATGCATGGGTGAAGATAATGCAAAAGCAGTGCTTAGCGGTACAGAAGATGCGGACGGTTTACTTTTAAAAGTGACTTTAACTGCCTATATTTATGCCACATATGAAGAGATTGAAGATTCTTTATTCAACTTTATTGATGAATTACAGTTTTCGCCATTAGATATACAAACACTGCTGAGTATAAATGTGGGAGATGCAGGACTTTCTATCGATTCCTTAAAAGAGTTGTCAAATATTACTCAAGATTTAGATTTAGCCTCTATTGTAAAAGAGGTGGAACGTTCTATGGAGTTGGTTGGCACAGATACATTGCAGTATGCGCAACTGCAAAGATTTTTAGACATAGCAGGTCTTATAAAAGAGAGTGATGTTCCAAAGTTGGCTTCTTTTTTTGAAAACCTGTACAAGGGTGAAGTGCTAAGTCCAAGTAATGACCTTGTTGTAGATAATTCTGTTGCAAATACAGTGGAAGAAAAATCAAAAGCAGAAATGGCTGAACCAGAAGTTAAAGCACAAGAACCTGAGCTTAAAATAGAAGAGCCAAAATCCACTGCGGACGGGGCGACACAAGTTATTCTTGATGGTATGCTGGTGCAACAACTTCGTGCTCTTGATTTTGTTGAAAATGATGAGGACTTGGCTCGAGTTAAGAGTATTATGGAGAGTATGCAAAAACATTTTCCATCAATGCCAGAGTGTTTCATATCAAAAGAAGAGATAAGAACCTTCTTAGAAACGGAATTAGGTATAGAAAATGATGACGCAGCAGCAACAGAAAAAACACAAGTCCCGCCAAAAGAGCAGGAGCCTGTTGCAAAAGTTGAAGTTCAAAAAGATGAAGTTAAAGAAGAAGCTTCTCTACAGAGAAAAGTTCCAGTAAAAGTTGAAAAAGCTGAAGCACAAAAAGCGATAGTTGGAAAAACGGTGAAGATTAATCAAGAATCCATAGATTCTCTTATGAATGTCGCAGGTGAACTTTTAGTGGCTAAAAACTCTTTGCCATATCTTGCAGATGGTGTTTCAGCTATGACACACGATGTCATTAAACGCGAGATTATGGAGAAGTATATTTTTATCAACCGTTTGACGGAACAGCTTCAAGACCTTATTATGGGTATGAGAATGTTACCGATTTCTTATGTGTTTGACAGATATCCTAAACTTGTTCGTGATATTGCTAAAAAGCTTGGGAAAAAAGTGAAACTTGAGATGGATGGCGGCGAGACCAAGCTTGATAAAAATATGATTGAGATGTTGGCTGACCCTATGATTCATATTATGAGAAATTCGCTTGATCACGGTATTGAAATGCCTGATATCCGTTCACAAAAAGGTAAAGACTCGAGTGGAACAGTGCGTCTTAAAGCCTATGCAGAGTCAGATAGAATTGTTATAGAGATTATAGATGACGGAGCAGGTATCAACACAGAAAGAGTTATAAACAAAGTAATAGATAAAGGCTTAATGACTATAGAAGAGATAGATGCACTGAGCGAAGATGAAAGAGCTGAATTAGTGTTGCTTCCAGGTTTATCAACTGCCGAAGAGATTACGGAGTTCTCTGGTCGAGGCGTTGGTATGGATGTTGTTAAAAAATCAATTGAAGGTTTTGGCGGGACGATTAAAATTAAAACCAAAGCAAATCAAGGGACTGTAATCACACTCGCCATCCCTGTATCACTTGCTGTCACATCGCTTCTTCATATTCAAATGAATAATATTCATTACGGTATTCCAATGGATGCTGTGTCTGAGACGGTGAAGATAGACAAAACTGAGGTGGAATACCTTCATAATGAACCGTTTATTTATTTAAGAGGTGAAGTGATACCTCTTTTATTTATAAAATCAATGTTGGATGACTCAGAAATAGATTCTAAACCGCTTTCAATTGTTGTATTAAACATAAAAGACAATCTCTTAGCAGTGGTTGTGAATGATTTCTTAGGACAACTCGATGTTGTGCAAAAACCGCTTGTCGGTATGATGGCAGGACATCCGCTTTTTAGCGGAACAGCATTGCTGGGCAATGGGCAGATAATAATGGCAATGGACCCTATCGGTCTTCTTGGGATTTCTCAGAAATTAAAAGAAGAGATTCACGCAGCATAAGGAAAAAATATGATAGATTTAATCGTTTTTAGTGTGGGAAGTAATCGTTATGCTATGAATATAGAAAATATTCAAAGAATTATTCAAGCGGGCGCTTTGACTTCTATCCCTAATTCTCATCCATTCATTGATGGAATGATG
>JACNLH010000103.1 GCA_014381585.1 Candidatus Sulfurimonas ponti | reverse complement strand
ATATAAATAATTCACTTATCTTTGAAATATGTTAATTTTAGTAACATATTTCAGCATTAAAGAGCACTAAATAAAGCTAATCCACAATAGTGTTTGTTGAGATATTTAAAAAGATTTTTTGCTCTAAGAGCTTTTCAATATCAGCCTTAAGCAGTCTCAAATCATTATTATCCAAAACTGTATTTGAGTTTGTTTGCAGAAATATCTCAGGAAAATCTTTATTCAAATTCACGTGCAGTACATGAAGCCTGATCCGTTTATTGTTTTGGATATATGTTGCATCATTCAACTCGGCTATAATATTGTTTTGCTCAATAGCCTTGGCAAAAGAGATGACAAGAGGAATAGTCACAGCAGTTAAAATCACAGAAGTGTAAACAAGCCCTTTTTTAGCTCTGTGAATCGGAGCATAGCCCAAAACTAAAAATGTGATTGCAGCCGCGAGGGTTATCCCCACCAAGTTGGTTGTAAAGAGTAAAAAAGCACCATAAGTCATACCAGGATCTCCCCAGCCGATTCCTATACCGGTGACACTCAAAGGAGGAACCAATGCCACTGCTATGGCGACTCCTGCCAAACTTTTTGCTATCTCACTTTTAGAATTTGCATAGGCACCGGCCACACCTGAGATGATGGCCACCATCAAATCTAAAATATTTGGATTAAGCCTGCCTCTCATCTCATCGGTTAAAACACTCAAAGGCATAAAGTACGTATAGATAGATGAAAAAATCAGCGCTGTTAAAATACCGTATGTAAGTGTTTTTATACTAGTTGAGATTAAAAAACTCTCACCTCTTACAACTCCCATGGAAAGTGAGATGATGGGAGACATCAGCGGTGCTAAAATCATTGCACCGATAATAACCGGCGCAGAATTTTGAAAAAGTCCGGTTGTGGCAAGCAGTGTGCTTAGAACCATAAGCACTATAAAGATGGAACTTGGCTTCGCATTTTCTTTAATCAGTAAAAAAAGTTCTTTAAAGTCTTCTGCGCTTGCCTTTTTAAATAAGGGGACAGATTCATTTAAAAGTAAATCTTTCATTTCCCCTTTTGGTAAATATTGTGCTTTTACAATCTCCTTATCATCTTTAACTTGCGCGTAAGTGGAAATGTTTTCTACAACACCCTTGCCTATGGAGATGGTTAAAGAGTCTTTGAGAACTTCGAGATTAATCTCTTTAGCACTCATTAGAGTGCTGTCAACCATAAAGTCCATAGGCTTGACACTGGTGATATCCAACTTTGATGTTTTAATAAAGCCAAGTGTTTTTGGTAAAGAATTTGGACTCAGTTTTGCATAAAAGGCCACTGTCAAAAGATAGTATATGTAAGAAAAAACACTTGTTGGAGAGATAACAAAGGCATTGAGTTGTCCATCGTGTAAAGATATATCTTCATTAATAATATTATATCTTCCAGATTTTGCATTATGTTCAAGTATCATAAGACCGGTTGCAGCCGTTTGAACAGTTTGTCCTTTGTGCGTAGTAAGTGTATAGTCTTTAAAAGCCAGATTTTTTAAGTTTACATAAAAATTATAGATTTTTGTTAGAAAAGTCTGCCTCTGGATATGTTCATAGTTAAGTCCATGAACATCACCAATCACCACGTTTGTAAAAACAACTTCACCATTACACACTAAAACATCAACACTGCTGATATTATCACTGTCCATAGCTTCATCAAGTGCATTGTAAATATCTTTTGAGATTCCATAACTGGCAAGTGCACGGGTGTTTTCTTTTGTAGGAATAAATCCTATTTGCAGCTTTGTATTTAAATGGTTTTTGAGGAATAATTTAATTTTTATATCATCTAGGTGAAGTAAAGCCAGCGTGCTCTCACCTGCGGTGTCTAAAATATCTTTATAATCAACAAGAGTGACATCAACTTTATACTGAATCTTTATATGTTCCACTAAACTTTCAAGTTCTTGTGAAATTTCCACATCGTCACTGCGGACAATTATGACTTTTTTTATCATGAGAAGACCTCAATATTAGTATTATTTCAAGAAGTGATAACAGTATTCTAAATTACCTTCTTTACCGCTAAGCTTTGAAGGAGATTTTTGTTTTAACTCCCAGCCCTTACTTTCACAAGCATCTTCAAACTTCACCATTGCCTGCTCAATCGCTTTTTCATCCAAAACGACACCATGATTATCACGCTTTGCTTCACGTCCGACTTCAAATTGGGGTTTGAAAAGTAAAATAATTTTATCACTTGCCAACCTATCCACATCATCAAGTATATGAAGCAGTGAGATAAAAGAAACATCACTCACGACAAGCTCAAAAGTTTTCTCACTCTCAAAGACTCGTATATCACAACTCTCGTATGAGTGCACTCTTGCATCTTCTTTTATAGAGCGGTGAAGCTGGTCTCGCCCCACATCCACTGCAGACACTTCTTTCACTCCGCGCTCAAGTAGAACTTGGGTGAATCCTCCTGTGGAGGAACCAATATCTAAAGCCACTTTATCTTTGACATCCAAGTCCAACTCATTTAAAAACTCATCAAGTTTATGTGCAGCTCTTGAGACATACTGTTTATGTTCTTTCACCTCCACCACATCTTCATCATGTAATTTGTATGCGCTTTTAGTTATCACTTTTGAGTTTACAGACACTAAACCATCTTTTATTATTGTTTGTGCTTTATTTCTACTCTCAACAAAAGTATTTTCGACAAGATAATTATCAAGTCTAGTCACAGTGGTCGGGTTCCTCTTCATCATATTCGAAACTCTCTTCTTCATCAATCAGAGGTTCTTCGTTTAAGTAGTCATATTCTTCTTCTGTATCAACTTCATTTTCTTCATTTTCTTTACATTCAATCATAACATCTCCTTCATTTCATTCTCGGTTAAAGTGCTGACACCCAAACTTATAGCTTTATCATACTTACTTCCGGCATCCGCGCCATAAATGAGAAAGTCTGTTTTCTTAGAAACTGAGCCAGACACTTTTGCCCCGAGGTTTTCAAGTAGCTCTTTTATGTGCCCTCGAGATTCACTCATAGTTCCGGTTAAAACAACCGTTTTAGCTTTAAAAGGATTTTCTTTTGCTTCTTCTCTTTTTACAGGCTCTAAGGGCTGTAAAATATTTTGCAGATTTTCTATGATTTCTCTGTTCACCCGAACAAATTCTAAAACAGATTCTGCCATCTCCTCGCCGATGCCATCACATTCTATAATCTGCTCTTTGGTGGCATCTATAAAAGCAAATCCAAAATTATCACTTAAAGTTTTTGAGGCCACTTCACCGATATGTTCAATCCCAAGAGAATTTATAAAACGCCAATACTCACAGCCTTTTGCATTTTGCAGGGCATCAAGGAGATTTTGTGATTTTTTCTCTTTAAAACCTTCAAGTTTTAAAAGTTTATCAAGCGTTAAATCAAACAAATCAGTTACATTCTTCACTAAACCGGAAGTAAAAAGAGCCTCTACGATTTTTATACCTAAACCATCAATATTTAAACAAGGTTTTGAAGCAAAATAGATAATAGAGTTCACCACCCTCGCTTCACATGCAAGGTTTTGACACTTAAGCAACACACCCTCATCTAAAAGTTCACCCTCACATACAGGGCAAGATGTTGGCCGCAGCACTTCCACTTCACCACCTGTACGCTCATGACTTAAGACTTTGATGATTTTTGGAATAACATCACCGCTTCTAAGAATAATAACCTTATCATTTATGCGGATGTCTTTTCTCTCTATCTCATCAAAGTTGTGAAGTGTTGCACGTTCCACCACAACACCGTCAATATCAGTCGGCTGCACTATTGCAACAGGAGTGACTGCACCGGTGCGGCCGACTTGCAAGACTATCTCTTTCACCGTGGTTATTTTCTCAACTGCCGGAAATTTATATGCAACTGAAAAACGGGGGACTTTCACGGTGTAACCCATATCAATTTGTGATGCGATTTCATTCACTTTGACAACCATCCCATCAAGCATCATTGAGTAGGAGTCTCTATCGTGAACCATTTGTTTATAGATAGATTCTATCTCATCAAAATCTTTACAAACAGCTCTCTCAGGTGGTTTTCTAAAACCCAGACTGTAAATAAAATCCATCACTTCACTTAAAAATTTATATCTAAGCGTATTTTCACCCGTGCCATAAGGTAAAAACACCAAGTTTCTTGAAGCTGTTATAGAGGAATCAAGCTGACGTAAACTCCCTGCTGCCGCATTTCTTGGATTTGCAAAAACAGCTTCACCCATGCTGAGTCTTTTCTCATTAATCTTTTCAAACTCATCTTTAAAGATAACCACTTCACCACGTATCTCTATACGTTCTTTATGCTTAATACTCAAGGGAATCGATCTGATCGTTTTTACATTTTGCGTGATGAGTTCACCGACTGTTCCATCTCCGCGGGTGATTCCTTGAGACAGTTCACCGTTTTCATACACAAGATTAAGCGAAGCCCCGTCAAACTTCGGTTCACAATAAAAAGTGATGTTTGAGTCTAGTTTATAAGTCTTTGTAAGCCACTTCTCTAAACCTTGCGAATCAAATATATCTTCTAAAGACCACATACGTGAGAGATGCTTTGCTTTTGTGAAACCTTCACTCACTATATCCCCCACTCTTTGAGTTGGTGAATTTTTAAGTATTTTGTCCGGATTTTTTTCTTCGTAAGCCAGCACTTCATGATAGAGTTTATCATAGACCTCATCCGTGGTGAGCGGATCATCTAAAACATAATAATGATGGGAATATAAGTTAAGCTGTTCGATCGCTTCTATGTAGTTTTTTAAATTCATAAAGAGATTTTATCTTAATCTTCGTAAAGAAAAAATTATGAAATATCTGCTGATGGTTTAGATATATAAAAGCCCTGTAAATAATCAGTTCCCAAAGACTCCATCATCTCTTGAATCTCTTTTGAGCTGACAAATTCTGCAATAGTTTTCATTTGCATCTGATGCGCCAAATCAATTATCGACTTTACAATCTCTCTTGATTTTTCGGACTTCACCGCATTTTCAACCAAATAGCCATCTATCTTTATGTAATCCACATTCAACTCCACTAAATAATTGAAGTTTGCGTAACCGCTGCCAAAATCATCAATGGCCACTTTGACTCCGCAAGAATGCAGTTTCTGTATTGAAACCCCCAACTCGGACATATTTTCAATTTTTTCACTTTCTAGAATTTCGACTGTGAGCGCAGCATCTTTATATTTCATGTTTTGCACTTTTTCAATAAGATACTCAAGTAAGACATAATTACATAAATCATTTACATTTAAATTCATACTCACTGCCACTTTTTCTGTTTCAATAGTTTTGACACAAATATCTATCACTCTTTTTGTAAGGTCAGTATATACTTTAGTGTGAGTGATATCAGATAAAAAATGATTAGGATACACAACAATTCCATCTTTTGCTATATATCTCACAAGAGCTTCATACTTATGAACAACTCCGCTTTTATCTATAATTTTGTGAAAATAACAAATAACCCTATCATCATTTAAAGCCTCCACAACATTATGTATATTATGAGAACTCGAATGTATCTCTTCAATATTGATTTTCATATCAGAGTCATATACAACAACTCTGTTTCGTCCTTGAACCTTTGCTTTGTACAACATTGAGTCTGCTATGTTTATGGCCTGTGATGTGTTTCTTGCATGTGCCGGAATCGGATTCACACCTATGGAGACTGTCATATTGATATGTACACTTTCTCTGACATAATATTGTTTTTCAATTTGCGTTCTAATCTCTTGCGCCGTATCTTCAGCTTTACTCGAGTTGTGTATCAAAACAATAAACTCTTCACCGCCATATCTGAAGATCTTGTCTTCTTTTGCTAAAAAATATTTAATGATTTTTGTACAAAATATCAGCACATCATCACCCACGTCATGTCCGTAGTTGTCATTTATTTTTTTAAAATAGTCAAAGTCTATCATCAAAATCTGATAATTTGCTATATCATGCGTATCTAAAAAGTATCGTAGATATTGACGGTTGTAACAGCCTGTGAGTTCATCAATATAACTGCGTTTTCTTGCCTGGTAATAAAAAAGAGTTTGAATTGCCGTCACTATTAAAAAAACTCCTATGAGTACATAGATCAACATAAACATTGTTTTAAGCGGTGCAATTATTTTTCTAAGTTCATATTCAAAAGCACTGGAAAAATCAAAAACTAAAATAGCTTCAACTTCATTGTTTTTGATTATAGGATACAAATACGTTATCGACAAGTTTTCAAGACCTTTTTGAGTGATTGCAAATTCTTTTTTTGTTTTATATATATTTTCATATGCAGTGTTCTCCACATCAAATTTTTGATTGAACCTGGCCTTATCTTCAGAGGAGCCATCTAATAAATATCTGAATCTTTGCGTGTCATCTTGATATACAAGATATAAATATTTTATCTTTTGCGTAATAAACAGGTTTAAGTCTCTCTCTAGGTCCTTACGTAGACTTAAAGAACTGCTCAAGTAAGAGAACAAGGATTGATTCCCTCTGAAAATTGTTTTATCCTCTAAAAGAATATCAATATTTCTAGCAAGAGAAGACATATCGGATGTGACACTTGATTCCAATCTCTTATACATCAGTTCCTCTGTCTCAGATATAAAATTGTCTAAGATATATATGAGTGCCAGAACAACTATGGAAACAGCAAAAATGATTTTCCAGTTTTGATTTCCTACCATATTGTCTCTTCTAGATAAATTTCATAAGACGGAGGAAGGACTATGTTGAACTTTTCTATTCTATCTTTGATAAAGACAATATTCGGACGCCCTTTTTTCCAAAAAAAAGCAGCAACTGCATTCTTATGATCTTTTAAGATATCATAATCAAGCACTACAATAGGCTTATCTTTACATGCCCCGCTAAAAGAAGTGCTGCTTTGTAAAATCAACACGCCGGCATCCTTGCAAGTGTCAGATATATTGAATCTATTCACATCTAAAAGTTCAAGAAGCTCTTTATCATTTTTTTGTATCCAAACAGCTTGATCGTATGTATTCACTGTTGCCACAATAGCTTGCACGATTTTAGTGGCTGTCTCTTTTTCTGAAGCAAAAGCAAAACTATAACAAAGAGACACTATGAGTAAAAATTTAAGCATCAGTATGACCAAGTGGCATACAACATCACACTTCTATCAGCCACCTCAACAGGATAAAGACCCTTAATCGGTGAAGCGATAGACTTATCAAGAAGGTTTTCCCCCTTGAGTGCAAGACTAAGCTCTTTGTTCACCTCATATGAAATCGAAGCGGTCCAATCATAACCATCTTTGACATGCATAAGGCTGCCCTTGCTATAGTAGCCTTCTCTATATATCAATTCATTATAGATATCAAACATTCCCACAGTGTTGAATAGTTTGACATAGCCGCCGGCTCCGGGACTTGCAGTGGAAGGTCTGTTATGCTCTGTAAAATAATATTCCAACATGAGCTTATGATCTTGATTGAAGGTGTATGTATAATCAAATCCATAGTCATGAAACACTGCATGAACATCCCAATTATAGTGCATCTGTTGTGCATTGACTCTGATAGGATCACGTATATGCATCTGCATATACATAAAAGAGAGATTATGATTTTCATGTATATAAATCAGTTCCCCGCTATAGTTGTCCACTTCCATCGGTTTAAGTTCAGGGTCACCGTTGACAATCTTATTAAATTGAATCAACTCGCTGATAGAGGGATATATATAGTTATGAGAGACAAAAGCTTTTAAAGTTAAACTCTCTGCCAATAAAGAAACAAAACCTAAGCGTGCTTCATATAAATTATCAGAACGGGAATAACCCTGATGTTTATAGTGAGAGAACTTTCCTGTTGCAAAAATGAGGTTTTCATCATTGAGTTCGTATTCAGCTTCTAAATATGCAGAATAAATATCTAAAGTGTCCACTCCAAAAAAAGCTTCATTCTTAGAATCCGCCTTTTTTTGTTGATAACTTATTCCGTATAGTATATTTAAATCATC
>JACNLH010000174.1 GCA_014381585.1 Candidatus Sulfurimonas ponti | reverse complement strand
CAAACCTTTTAGCATGGATGACATTATCTATGCCTTATTAAAATATGATTCTATGCAACACATTCAGGGGGAAAAAGATGATACTCCGGTATTTGACTTAGATTTAAGCGAAGATATAAAAAATGAACTTTTAGAATATGCCGACAATGGTGCCTACACTTCGCTAAAACGGCTTATTCAAACACTTCCCAAGTCTGATTCACAAGAGTTTTTAAAAGTGGCACTTGAAAAAATGAACTTAAACTCTATCATAAAATCCATAGTTTCTCCATAGTTTAGCGCTATTATCACAGATAGATAAGAAATAAGTAGAGGGGGGGGGGATTTTGATTTTAGATGATTATAACACTCCAAAAGTATTAATCGTTGATGATGAGCCTGAAAACCTCTTGATTTTGGCGGAGATGCTAGAAGATATAAGCTTGGAGCTTTTTATCGCCACTAAAGGTGAAGAAGCATTAAGAATAGCGCAGGCTCAAGAATTTGACCTTATTTTGCTCGATATACTGATGCCGGGGATGGATGGTTATGCTGTGTGTGAGGCACTTAAAAACAATCCCAAAACAAAAGATATTCCAATTATTTTCGTCTCTGTTCTTTATGCAATAGAAGACAAGGTGAAAGCTTTTGGTTATGGGGCGGATGACTACATCTCAAAACCTTTTATACAACAAGAGTTAGTTGCCAGAGTGCGTTTGCACCTTAACAAAAGCATAGTTTTTAAATCCATAAAACAGTTGCTGCGTAAATCTTACCATGAACTTTACAATCCATTAGCTGTTTTAAACACCTCATTAGAGATGCAAAATATAAAATACGGTCCGAGCCGTTATATGGATTCAATAGCAGTTGCATCCAAAACACTGCAGTTGGTTTATGATGACTTATACTACTCATTGAGCACGAAAAAACAAAAAGAAAATCTGATTTTTATTGATTTGGTTGCATTCGTTAACGACAGAATCAAGTTTTTTTCCTTTCTTGCCAATACAAAAAATATTCTAATTGAATTTTCCGGTGAGATAGGCAACTTTGTACAAATGCGTACAGTGGATTTGTTAAGAGTGATTGACAACACTTTGTCTAACGCTATAAAATATGCCAAAAGCGGCACAACTATTTTACTTGAAATAATCAACAATGAAAACAGCATGTTGTTTATATGTGAAAACAGCGGAAGTATTATTAAGGATACAAAAAAGATTTTTGATTCCGGTTATAGAGAAGATTCGACTCAGATTGGGATGGGTATCGGTTTAGAGATTGTCGCATCCATTTGTAATTACTATAAAATACAAACAGAAGTTATTTCACAAGATGCTGTCACCACCTTTAGATATGAGATACCAAGAAACTTCAAGGGCAATGTATGAAAGTGATTCTATTAGAAGATGAGTACCTGCTAAACAGCAATATAAAAGAGTTTTTAGAGTTAAAGGGCATGTTGGTTGAGACATATCTAGATGGCGGCGAGCTTTTGGATAACTGTGATTTAAAAGCAGATATTGCTGTTTTAGACATAGAAACACCCGGAGCCACCGGCTTTGAAGTTATCGAGTGGATAAAACAGGTGAATAAATACTTACCTGTTCTTTTTATGACAGCCTACACTGATATAGAGAGTATTAAAAAAGGCTATAGTTTAGGATGTTCAGATTATCTTAAAAAACCATTTGATTTAGATGAACTTTGGCTAAGAATGCAACAACTCCTGGATAATTCAGCTTTTACAAAAGTTTCACTCACTAATGATATAGTTTTTGATTTAGAAGATGAGCAGCTTTATAATCAAGATGAAATACTCAAACTGACAAAAATACAGGGGAAGATTTTAAAGTTGTTTGTAGAGCATAAGAACACGGTGGTCACCTATGAGTTGCTCAGAGATGAAGTGTGGAATGATTTTTTTATAAAGATAAACACTATAGCTTCACATGTCAAAGAAATCCGTAAATTTCTTCCTAAAAATATGATAGAGAGTGTCAGGGCTGAGGGATATCGTCTCAACCTTCATTAAGTGCTCTTAAACTTCACGCTCTATCGTGGAAATTGCATACATCTCTCCACCTTCATTCACCAAAGCTGTCGCTGTTAAAAAAATGTCAACACTTGCGCCTGATTTTGTTTTTCGCTTTGTTGCATAAGGTTCCATGATTTCATGTTTACCCAGCTTTTGTAAAACTTCCAACTCTTCTTCTTTTTTTTGATGAGGGATTCTGTCTTTGATATTAAGCTTCAGTGCTTCAGATTCACTCCATCCATACAACTTAGTCGCCATGGGATTCCATGACAAGATATTTCCATCTAAGTCTTGCACCGTGATGGCATCGTTTGCATCTCGAATGACAACGGCCATACGTAAAAGTTCTTTATTTGCTTCACTGAGAGTTTTTCTCATCTCTATGATTTGTGTGATGTCCACAAAGGTGATGACAGCCCCTTCGATAATATTCTCCAAGGTGCGGTATGGCTGAATACGCATCATATACCATTTACCATCTGTCGTTTGCAACTCAATCTCTTTTGGAACTAAAGTGTCGAGCGTTTTTTGAATATCCTCCACCAAGCTGTCATAGCCCACAAGGTTTGAGGCTATATGGTTAAGCGGGCGTCCCAAATCACTAGCAAGAAGATTGATGACCTTTGTAAGAGCCGGAGTGAAACGCAGTATGCAAAGCTTTTGATCCACAAACACCGTCCCTATGTCTGTGCCTGCTAAAAGATTGTTCATATCATTGTTGGAGCGTGATAAATCGACCACTTTGATTTGAAGTTCGGTGTTGACTGTTGAGAGTTCTTCATTCACCGACTGAAGCTCCTCTTTTGAAGTTTCAAGTTCTTCGTTTGTGGATTGCAGCTCTTCATTCATAGATTGCAACTCTTCACTAAAAGATTTCAACTCTTCGTTGGAGTTTTCAAGTTTTTCATTGGCTGTTTTTAAAAACTCTTCTTGATCTTGAAGTTCCTTAGTGAGTGTTTCTATCCGTATACCTGCGTCTGACTCTGAAATATTTTCTGCCTTGGAAGCCAACTCCTTCTCCTCTTCTTGTGAGAGAGAAACATCTTCAAAAACCACTAGATACAATGGAGACTTACTGTCTCTTGCCATACTCCCCTCAATAGGGATAACAGAGAGATTCACCTTGACAAAGTTTTTATTCACCTTCACTTTAAGACCTGAACTTCGGACAATCTCTTTTGTTTGCACGGCCTTGTGTAATGCAATGCTGATTCCGCGCTGCAAACCCTTTCGTGCCATTTTTATAACATTATTGACACTTGGTTCACCTGATGGAAGCTCAAAATAGGTTCCTGTTTTACCATGAAGATAAAGGATGTCTCCTTTATCATTTATAAGTGTGGCCGCATATATCACATAATCTACGAGGGCATGTTCTGTCAACTCTTTTAAAGGTGTCTTTAATGATGAAACCTCCTTTTCAACGACCTGCGGTGTTGATAAGCGTGTGATATCTTTAGTGGGGAAAATTTTGCTTATGCCTATGTTGTTTGAATGTGTGACATACTCTTTACGCTCATAAATATTTGCTTTGCTCTCAAGCACAGATAAAAGATTTTCACAATCACCTATAGTCTCAGAACTCCCTAAAAACAAAATGCCTCCGGGATTAAGTGCATAATGAAACAAAGGGATAATCTTTTTTTGCAGATTTGCAGTCAAATAGATGAGTAAATTTCTACAACTGATTAAATCAAGTTTTGAAAATGGCGGATCTTTGATAAGATTTTGTTCAGAAAATATCAGCATATCTCTGATACTTTTGTCAATACAGTAGGTTCCATCATCAGATTGAGATTTAAAAAACCGTGATAATCTTTGTGCGGAGATATCTAGTGCAATATCACTTGGATAAATCCCTGTGCGTGCCTTAGCTATTGCATTTGGATCAATATCTGTTGCAAAGATTTGAACTGTATAATTTTTTCCGATACTCAGCATATACTCTTTCATAAGGATTGCAATGGAGTAAGCTTCCTCTCCGGTGGAACAGCCAGTCACCCATACACGTATGCTCTCATTTATTGACTTGTTGATAAAAAGTTTAGGGATCACTTTTTCAAGTGCCTTAAATGCCTCAGGATCACGGAAAAAATTTGTCACACCTATGAGAAGTTCATGAAAAAGCGCTTCTATCTCTTGTGGTGTCTGCTGAAGATATTTCACATATTCTTCTAATCTTTCAATCTGTTGCAATGCCATACGTCTTACGATACGGCGGTTTATAGTGTTGGCTTTATACTGGGAAAAGTCATGGCCTGTGTTTGAGCGCAGAATGATGAATATTTTATTAATCTCATTTTCATACTTTTGGCTTGCACTCAATTCGAATTTATTTATAATGCTTAAGGTGTGTGTGGCATAGGCGATAAGCTTTGCCGGCATCTCAGAAGGAGGCAGTTCAAAGTCCACCAGACCTGTTGCAATCGCACTGCTTGGCATCCCGTCATATTCTGCAGTCTCAGGCTTTTGCACCATAACCATCCCGCCCTCTTCTTTAATCGCCTTCACCCCTTGTGTCCCATCACTTCCGGTTCCTGAGAGTATGACACCTATAGCCTTTGCATGCTGATCTTGAGCCAAAGAGCGAAAAAAGAAATCTATAGGAAGCCGATGACCCCTGGGAGCCGGAGGATCGAGTAATTGAAGTTTTCCATTGATCAATGCCATATCATAGTTTGGCTGGATAATGTAGGTGCAGTTTGCTTGCACCTCCATCCCGTCTTGAACTTCATAGACTTTCATTTTTGTATATCTTTAGATGATTTCTGTAAGGATGCTTTTATGATCGGGGGCAAGGTGTTGGACTATGACAAAAGCCATGTTTGGATTCAGTCCTGCAGGCATAGCAGAAAAAAAAGCCCCAAATGCTGAAATACCTCCGGCTGAAGCACCTATTCCGACTATAGGGAAATTTACATTATTTTCTTTTGCCATGAGAACCTCTTAGGATAATTGTTTGTGTCCAAATAGTAGCTGTTTTATTCTTCTTAATCACTAAACAGGAAACTTGATTTTAACTATAGTGTTTTTGTTTTTAGACTCTACTGATACAGTGCTGTTTTTCACTTTTTCTATCATCTGTTTTGTCATATATAAACCAAGCCCTGTGCCTTTACCCTGCTCTTTTGTTGTAAAGTAAGGATTGAAAACTTTAGGAACGATACTTTTTGCTATCCCACCGGCATTGTCTTCTATGAGCAGTGTCACAGCACCGTTATTTTCTTTTGTGTAAATATTTATCTTACGTTTATTTAAACGTATATTCTCATCAAAGGCATCTCTGGAATTGATTAAAATATTTAATAAAGCGTGCTTGATAGCTGTTTTATTATGAAAAACAGTTAATTCTTTGTCAATGTCTATCTCAAGCGTGATAGATCTGGATTCAAATTGCGGCATCACTATATCAACAGTTTTTTCCACAATGCTTAAAAGCGAAAATTTGGCAATATCCGTTTTTTTATTGAAATCCATAAACTCATCAATTGTATCAGACATTTTTTTTGCCACCTCTTGGGTGAATTTACTGTTTTGTGCAATTTTTTCTTTACTCACTTCACCCATCATATTTAATAAAGAAAGCTCCACAGCGGCACCCGAGATTGCATTGAGCGGTTGTCTCCATTGGTGGGCTATCATGTTTATCATTTCACCCAACTGCGCAAGAGTCGCCTGTTCCATCAACAAAACATCTTTTTTTCTAAGCTCTTCGACTTGTCTGGCTATCTCATCTTTTAAAGTATCATTAAGTTTTTGAATCTCTTCTTGTGCATTTTTAGTCTCCGTTATATCGACTATAACCACTCTTATGTATGGAAAACCATTGATCTCTTTCTCCGAAGTGGCATATATCTGAACCCAAAATAAAAAACCTTCAGAGTTTTTCATCCGCAGTTCACAAGATGTTTCTTTGCTTGATGAAAGGAATTTTGTGCAGCAAAAGTAGTAGATATCCTGATCATCTTTGTAAATCAGATCTGTTAATAATTTTTTTTGCAAATCTTCATGACTTAAACCGAACATTCCTGATGCGGTGTCATTGGCATCTAGGATTAAACCATCTTCGTTAATGGTGCAGTAACCCACCGGTGCCTTATTGTAGAGATCATAATAGCGTGCATGAGAGACTTTGAGTTCGGCCTGCGTTGTGAGAAGTTCATCTTTTTGCATCTCTAATTCGATTTTATTCACCTGGAGTTCATGGATTAACTTTTGTATATCTTCTGGCAAAAAAACAACAGCAGAATTCAGAAGTTTTGAATTTTTATCTTTGAGAGTCTCTTCAGCTTGCTTACGAACAGACCTTTTAGTATTGCTGGGAGGTGTATTATCATGGCTCATTTATACTTCTTTAGTATCACAAATTTTAGATTATATCTTTTATTATGCCATAAACTTTATTTATTTTGTGCACAGTGGCTAAGAATGCCACTGCAACATTTCAGCGTGCTTAGTTCACACGATAGCTGTGCTAGCGTTTTCCGCCGCCACCGCCGCCACTACCGCCACGACCTTGCATAGAACCACCCATTGAAGAGCCTTTTTTAGCATTGCCCGAGCTGTTGGCTTTAGAACCTTTCATGTTAGCGTTTCCATTGCCCGCACCCATGCCATTTTGCATACCGTCACCGGCACCGCTTGCAGAACCGCCTATAGGAGGTGGACTTTTGTATTGATTTTGATATTGATGTTGATACTGATTTTTCTTTTGAATCATTTTTTTACCGCCGACACCCGCACCAGTGCCCACATTCGTACGAAGCTGAGTTTGAGTCTGCTCATTCACTTGTGTGATTTCTCCATCCGCAGCGTAAGCCGCAACATTTAATAATAAGAGCGTTGAAGAAACGCTTAAAAGTATCTTTTTCATTTTCTATCCTTTAATTTTCAGATAATTGATTTTAACAAAAATGTGTAAGTGAAGTATTAGCTCACTCACACATTTCACACACTAAAAAACCAATACCGCCGTTACATAGAAATTATCATAATTTCCAATAGTTGATTCTGGCTCGTAACGGCTGTAATCCACACCAAGCAATATGTTTTCACGTAAAGAGTAACTCGCTCCGACTGTGTATGCATCATAATTATAATTTTTAATAAACTTCTGATTTGTCGCCGTGCTTTCCCTGTTTTCATAGTTTAAATATGCCACTTTAAGTCCCAAAGCTTCTATTGGATTTATTTGGATTTCTGCTGAAGTACCCTTATTGTCTGTATTTTGCAGATTGTAGCTCGTAAGTGGAGTAAGTGGATCAACCTCGACAATATTTTTTTGTACATGGTTTAGTGTTAGCATAGTGCTCATGTCAAAAATAGCACCACTCACTTCTAGGTCAAACCCATACCCATCTTTGTAAACATTTACAAGATTTGCGTTACCATCAATAGTCGCTCCGCCGTTAAGGCTTTGATCGCTAGCTTTAGTATCACCCTTAAAGCCATAAGCACCTATCATAAAATTCCAACTATTTATTGGCAATTCATAAGAGATTCTCCAAAATGGAAGGACACTTGAACCGGCATCTATACCTTCGCTATTTTGGGTAGGTAATGCCAAACCTGCAGTTACAAAAACATTCTTACTTCCATAGTAAGCTTGAAGGGAAGTTGCCGGTCCACTTCCTATTCCTGTAGCTTGCGCTGCATTTGTTGCATAAGCATTTTCAAACTGCTTAAGAGTTCCATTTAATCCTGTATTATAATTTTCCATCCCTGAGAAAATACCATTTAACTCAGTGGAGGAGAGAGACATACCTCCATATCCGTCCATCGTCGGATATGCCATGACTATTTTACCGTTATACACTATATTGCTTTTGTCAGAAGAATCCCCTTCCACTGAAACTAAAGCTCCAAAGTTATCAGAAATCCGCCCTCCTAAGTACACTCCCGAATCATTCAGGATTTGATATTCACCACCAGATCCATCACCGATAAGGTCACCGCTAGCGGCAGTTTCTTCTTGGCTTGTTTTTATATAATGACCCTTCACTACAAGAGATACATTCAAGGTTGAAGGCAAACCTAGAGGAACACTGCTGCCCTCTACAAGAGGCTCAT
>JACNLH010000173.1:4658-8516 GCA_014381585.1 Candidatus Sulfurimonas ponti | reverse complement strand
GCTGGTGCTCTTGACTTTGCCGGTGGTACAGTTGTACATATGAATGGTGGTCTTGCCGGTTTAGTATTAGCTTTCTTAGTTGGTAAACGTGCTGGATATAATAAAGTTGCAATGAAGCCTATGAGTGTTATGTTAACAGCTCTTGGTGCTGCTCTATTATGGTTTGGTTGGTATGGATTCAATGGTGGGTCTGCATTCGGTGCAAACGCTATTGCCGGTCTAGCTTTCCTAACGACTACACTTGCAACTGCTTTAGCTGCTATCACATGGGTCTTAATCGAATGGTTAATCTATAAAAAACCTACATTACTAGGTGCTGCTTCAGGTGTTGTTGCCGGTCTGGTTGCTATTACTCCAGCTGCAGGGTTTGTTGATGTTACTGGTGCTATGATAATCGGTGTTGTTGGTTCAGCAATCGCTTTCTTTGGTGTTGCAGGTCTTAAAAAGAAACTTGGTTATGATGATTCACTAGATGCATTCGGTATTCACTTCTTAGCTGGTCTATGGGGAGCATTAGCGACTGCAATCTTCGCTCTTAAAGATAATGACTTACTATGGGACGGTCCACTTAAAGAGTCTGGTGATAGAATGGGACAATTCATGGTTCAAGTTGAATCAGTGGTTGTTGTCGGTATCTTCACTTTAGTTGGTACAGTTATAGTTTACTTTATAGCTTCTGCACTTACTGGTGGCGGACGTGTTGATGAAGAAACTGAAGCACAAGGTCTTGATGAAGCAGTTCATGGAGAAAAAGGACTGAATCTATAATTTGAACGAAAAAGGAACTCTTCCCTTTTTCTACGCTAGCCGCTAAGGCACTAAAGCTAATTCCCTTGCTAGGGAATAAAAAGAGAGTTCTTTTATACTGGTTGATTAAAACTACGAAAGTGGTTACAATTTTAAAATTACTAAAGAGGTTCATTCCTCTTTTAAAAAATATGGAGTCTTAAATTATGAAAAGAGTAGAAGCTATTATTAAGCCATTCAAGCTAGAAGATGTGAAAGATGCATTGGCTGAGATTGGTATTGAAGGTATGACAGTAAGTGAAGTTAAAGGTTATGGTCGTCAAAAAGGCCATAGTGAGCTTTACCGTGGAGCTGAGTATGTTGTGGATTTTTTACCAAAAATTAAAATGGAAATGATTATCGACGACAAAGATGTTGAGCAAGTTACAGCGGCAATCGTAGAAGCTGCTAGAACAGGTAAAATAGGTGATGGTAAGATTTTCGTTAGCGATATTGAAAAAATCATTAGAATTAGAACTGGTGAAATTGACACAGAAGCAATATAGTTTTTTAAAACTTACATTTCCACATATTTTACGTATGTGGAAATCTTTCCTCATTGATTAAATTTTAATCATTTTAATTATTCAAAATAAAAAAATTTTGCTAGAATAAGCCCCTCAATAAAAAAATTAAGGGTTTTCTTTATGCTAGAAGCTGATTTTAAATACATCATCGACACTTTTTTCGCACTTTTTTCTATGGTGCTTATAATCTTTATGGTACCTGGTTTTGCTATGCTTGAAGCTGGTCTTGTCCGTACAAAAAATGTAACATCTGTGCTTACAATCAATGTTATGATTTATGCAGTTGCATCTATGGCATTTTTACTTATTGGTTATGATCTTGCTTTTGGTTCATGGGAAAACGATTCTATGAGTAAATGGGCTGCATTTCTTTTTCAAATGGCTTTTGTCGGAAAGACTATAAATATAATGAGTGGCGGTGTGAGTGAACGTGTCCGTATTATCCCCTTATCTATTTTTGCTATTGTTATGGGTGGAATAATCTATCCTACGGTGGTGAATGTTTCTTGGGGAGCTGATATGCTGGCCGGTACAATCTTAGATATAAATATGTACGACCTAGCCGGTTCCACTGTCATTCACTCAACCGGTGGATGGGCCTTACTTGCTGCAATCATCATCATGGGCTCTAGAAAAGGCCGTTATGTTAATGGAAAAATCAGAGTTATTCCGGCATCAAACATTCCACTTGTGGTTCTTGGTGCATTTTTATTATGGATAGGTTGGTTTGGCTTTAATGGCGGGAGTGTTGGTTCCATATCCAGTGTTGAAAATGCCGATGCAGTTGCTAAAACAATCATGAACACCAATACCGCCGGTTTAGCGGGTGCATTAATAGCTGGTGTCTTAATGTATGTCAGATATAAACTATTTGATATCACGATGATTTTAAATGGTGCTTTAGGTGGACTTGTTGCAGTGACTGCTGGACCAGATTTATATGATGTGTACACTCCAATACTCATTGGTGTAATCGGTGGTGCTCTGGTTGTATTTGCTGTTCCTATGTTTGATAAACTTAAACTTGATGATCCTGTTGGAGCATTATCAGTTCACCTTGTAAATGGTATCTGGGGAACTTTAGCCGTTGGCATATTTGCCCCTAGTGTCTCTTTTATGGATCAGCTTAAAGGTGTCGCAGTTGTTGCTGTGTTTGCATTTTCAGTATCATTTGTTATTTTATTTATTATTAATAAAATTTCAACTTTCAGAGCAGAAGATGATGCTCAGGTTGAAGGTATGGATGTAAATGAATGCGGTGTGGAAGCGTATCCGGAATTTAAACGGGCTATTTAACTATTTAAAGCTGATATGACGACTTAACTTAACATACTTGTAACACATATTTAGCTACTATTTCTTTCATGATTAGACATAGTAGCTCCTTTTTTATCTCTCTTATTTTACATTTTGCTTTAGTATTTATAGTTTTTTCTGTCTATAAAATAATAATGGATAACAAGGCAACAACAAAAATACAAGAAGACAAAAAAGTGAAAATTATGCTTTGCTCTCTTCCTTCACCAAAACCAATTATACAAAAAACACCAACGCAAGAACCCGCTAAAACTTTTCCAACAAAGAAACAAATTAAAAAACAAGAACCTGTTATAAAAAAAGAAGTGAAAATTCTTCCAAAAGTAAAATCCAAACCGGTTCCCAAACTCAAGCCAATTCCAATCGAAAAGAAAATCGAACCTCCAGTAAAAAAAGTGGATTTAAAACCTAAAAACGAAGTTGTAAAAGCAGTTCAAGAAGTGCAAGTGAAACAAAAAAATGAAATCATACAAGCAGTTCAGGAAAATAAACAAGAAGTGGAAAAAATCCAAAAAAACGAAGAAGAACCTAGAGAAAGTTCTCAAGAAAAAGAAAATCGATTATCACAAGAGTATATTGATGAAAATATCAAAAAAATATCTAAACTTTTATCTGAAAATCTTTACTATCCCAGATCTGCAAGAAAAAGAAATATTCAAGACAATGTGATGGTGAAGTTCAAGCTCTCAACATCTGCTGAAGTATATGGGATAGAGGTCACTTCATCTAAAAGTGAGATACTCTCACGCGCCGCAATTCGCACTATAGAAAATCTCTCAGGCAAATTTCCTTCACCTCCTGAGGAACTGATACTCCATGTGCCAATCACATATAAACTAAACTGACAAAGCTTCTATATCCTCAATCTTCTTCACTATATCCTTGGATAAATTTTCATAGCCATCTTTTGTGACTAAAATATCATCTTCGATTCTGATCCCGATTCCACGATACTTTTTTGGAATAGTTTTATCATTTTTATTACAATAAATTCCAGGTTCAATAGTTAGAATCATCCCCTTTTGCAGAGGAATCTCTTCACCGTTTGGATACTTATACGGTGATGCATCATGCACATCTATTCCCATCCAGTGCCCTATTCCATGTGGATAGTATTTTTTGTGCGCTTGTTTTTTTATAAGCTTTTTTCTCTTTCCTTTTAAAAGACCGAGTTTTATCATCCCATCACATAACAATTCTTCTGATTTTTTTTGAAGATCACTTCGCA
>JACNLH010000173.1:0-4370 GCA_014381585.1 Candidatus Sulfurimonas ponti | reverse complement strand
GATGTGTATGCATCACTGTAAGCACCCTCTTTTTTGAAAATATTTTCAATTATTGCTTGAAGTTCAAACTCATTCTTAGATATTTTCTTAGTTTGCATTGCTTTATGATGTGCTTTTTTAGTGATTTGCAAAGCTTTTTTTATAAGCTTGATTTCAGAAGCCGATTTGATAAGTCTCATTTTTTCAATATTCTGAGCTATATTTTTATGGGTGTTGACCCCTTTAGAGAATCTTTTTAAAGCTTTAAACTTTAGATAAGTCAATTTAAAGTCAAAGTACAAGATCAGCTTGTCGGGAGCATTTTTTTGATATATCTCTTCAAGAGCGTCAAGTGTGTAGACCTCATCAATCAAGAACTTCTTTTTTGCTTCAACAGTGCCTAGCCGTTTTCCAGTCCACAACTCCTTTGCTTCATCTTTTTTAAACACAAAAAGAATAGTTTTAAATTTTTTCTTCTCTTTTACAATCATAAGACAAGACTCATCTTCTTTAAAACCAGTCAGATAATAGAAGTTGCTATCCTGTCTAAAAGGGAATTGTGTATCATTCGAACGTGTTTTGTAATTCGCACTATGAATAATAGCGATAGACTCACTATCCATAGATTTAGCAAGTCTCTGACGTCTTTTTTTATATTCTGATTCTCGTATCATTCACACACTCCGATTATCCAAGCGTTTGTATCTTTTAAAATCTTATTTAAGGCTTCTTTTAAACCCTTAACCCCACCTTGTGCATTTAACTCTTGAACATCCACTTTTGCATCAAAGTTCTCTGTTGCTATCACTCTATTTGATTTTATATCGATGAGTGTTAAAGTCAAAGAGATATGTGCATAAGAGTGTAGAGATGACTCATCAAAATACTGCAGAAAATCTTCTATATCAATCTCTAAAATCAAGTCATTCCTAGCACGTGATTTTGATATCTGCACACTTTGAAATAAGTTTGTATCCCTCATAAGTTTGACAATCTTTGATGTCACAACAAGATTGGGGTTTTCAGCCCATAAAGACTCAGCATAAGCATACTGCTTCGTATCGCCTATGGCATACATCATATGCTTAGACATCAAAGTGCTTGAACTAAAGGCCTGCCCCACTTTCAAAGATTTTTCCTTACATCCCTTTGATCTATGTTCTTGAACTTGTATATCGGTGTTTATTCGGTATTCGGACTTTGCTGGAGTTACAGTTGTGACACATCCACCCAAAAGAATGCTCAATAAACTTATAAACAGATACTTCATTATTTTTCTCCCGGACCTTTTTTAATCTCTTCTTGTTGAAAAATCACATCCCCTGGACTTCTCTCATAATGTTCCATCAAACCATCGAGTTTAATCATCAACTCTTGCATATCCAAAAGGGTGTTGTTCATAGTCGGAACCACATCCCCTGCTATATCTTTAATATTGAATTCACCGCTTGCCACAGCTCTTTTAATCTCATCCATTGCACCTCGGATTCCTATATAACTTTGCATAATAGAATCAAAAGAGAGAGCAATTTTATTTTCCCATTGCACACTTTTATCTATAAAAACATCAACATTGGGAGCTATTTTATCCACTTTTGCACTTATGCTGTCTATGTTTTTCACACTCGATTGAAAATGTGAGATTGTTTCATCATCCAAAGATTTTTCCAATCTGTCCATAAATCCGGCTGTTCTTTGCAACAACAAGGAAATTTGCTTCTGATTGTCATCATTGAGCAATTTTTCTGTTTGTGTCAATGTTGAAGATATTTTTGTGGACATACTTCCCAGGGAGGCTTCAAAATTTTCAAAAAATGACGGTTGTGTCATAATGATAGGAAGCTCATTTCCTTTAATCACTTTTAAATCAGAACTTATGTCAGAACCCATGCTCAGATTAATATAACTAAGCCCCGTGATTCCTTGAGCAGTGAGTTGCGCCACTGTATCGGTTTTTATCGGTGTCGATTTTAAGATACTTATTGTCACCAGCACCTGTTCTGAATTTTGCGGATTAATTTCTAAGCTAGTCACTTTTCCAACACTGATCCCTCTATACTTCACAGGGGCATCTATGTTTAAACCCAGCACTGATTCATCAAAGTTTATATGGTATTGTTTTATTTCTTGTTTAGATTTTGGTTGCAACAACCAATAGGTGAAGCCCAGCATTAAAAAAATACCGATAAGCACAACAAGACCGACCAGTGTGTAATTCACTTTATTGTTCATATGTATCATCCCTCCCTAAAAAATGTTTGTATAAACGCGTTATTCACAGAGCGCACCTCTTTTAAAGTGCCTTCAAAAGCTATCTTTTTATTATCAATAATCGCCATGCGGTCAAGTGTATCATAAATAGATTGTAAATCATGTGAAACCATTACAATACTAAGACCTAAAAGCTCACGTAAGTTCAAAATCAAACTATCAAAATCTCTCGCAGATATCGGGTCTAATCCACTAGTGGGTTCATCTAAAAATAAAAGCTTCGGATCCATTGATAAGGCACGTGCCAGTGCTGATTTTTTTTTCATTCCACCACTAATTTCAGAAGGATATAAAGAACCGTCCACTTGCTTTAAACCTACAAGATTTATTTTAAAAGCCACTATCTCATCTATCATTTTTTTACTAAGATCTGTGTACTCCACTAAAGGCAAGGCAATATTTTCTGCCACTGTAAGTGATGAAAAAAGTGCTCCGGCTTGAAATAAAACACCCCACTCCCGTCTTAGCTTTTGTGCCTCAGTATGCGATATGGATTCTAAACTGTGCCCTAGTATATTGATATGACCGCCTGCAAAATCTTGAAGCATGACCAACTCACGTAAAAGTGTTGTTTTACCACATCCGCTTGGACCTAGTAAACCATATATTTCACCCTTGTTTACACTTAGATTCAAACCATCGTGGACAACTCTCTCCCCAAAAACAGTGCGAACATCTTTAACTTCAATGATAGCCATTTCATATCCCTAAATTTGTAAATGCAATAGAAAACAGTGCATCACAAACAATGACAGCAAAAATAGATTCCACAACACTTTTGGTCGTGTTGAAACCTATACTTTGAGTATCATTTTTCACCCGTAAACCTCTATAGATACCTATGCTTGCAATTAAAAACGCAAAAAACGGCCCCTTGAATATCCCGATATAAAAATGCTTAATATCAACAACCTGAGTGAATCTTTCTAAAAACTGCCCTGTTGTTATTTGTAAATCAATATTTGCAATAAGCATTCCACCTATGACACCCATGATATCAGCAACAAATATCAATATCGGCATAACGATCATAAGAGCTAAAATACGAGGTATAACAAGAAATATATAAGGATCAAAGCCCATGGTTCGCATCGCATCAAGCTCTTCTGTTATTTTCATGGCACCAATCTGAGCGGTGAAAGCAGAACCGCTTCTTCCGGCGATAACGATAGCTGTGATAAGAGGGGCCAATTCACGTAAAATTGAGATCCCCAGCATATCCACTAAAAATATATTCGCCCCATACATTTTAAGCTGATATGCTGACTGATACGCAACAACAAGCCCTATCAAAAAGGCAGTCAAAGCTATAATCGGAAGTGCTTTAATACCGCTTTCATTGATATCAAATGCTATCTCTTTATATCGTATCTTTTTCACTGAACGTAAATAATGCAACTTTGTGGCAAATAAATTTCCTAAAAAATTAAAAAATGACACCACCCCCAGATAGTACTCATAAATTGATTTCCCAAAAGACTCTAAAAATTGTGAAGGTGTTTTCACTGCAGTTGATAACGGTTCACTGCTTATATTTTGCACTAGAGCAAGCGTGGATTCTATATCTTCTTGCTTTATACAAAGAAGGACTTCAATTCCTTGCTTTTCATACTGACTTTTTAAATTATTAATAAAAATAGCAGCTGAAGTATCCAAGTAAGAAAGCTCATCTAAATTAATTTCTATGCTCTTTATTTCTAAAGTATTTAAGGTGTCCGCTTGATTCTGAAGCTTTGTAATCGTATAAAGATTCAAGTCCCCAGAAAAGTTTAAAAGGAGTTGCTTATCTTGTATATCCACATGGAGAGATGCCTGACTCATAGAAAGATTTAAAAGTCTCTCTCTAAAAGTTTATTCACTCTTAGTATCGTAAGGATTCTCCCTTCTTGTTTACCAACACCGTCAATCATGCTTTCTTCTGATGCTATAGTGTCAGGCGGCGGTCCGATATCTGATTTTTTGATTCTAATAGCTGCTGTTAGTCTATCTATAACAAATCCAGCCACTTCATCATCTTGCTTTAAAACAAAAAACCTTGTTTCATCATTGTGATTTTTTGGAGGCAATCCAAACTTAGTGCGAAGATCTATTAGAGGTATGACAGAACCACGAAGGTTAAA
>JACNLH010000139.1 GCA_014381585.1 Candidatus Sulfurimonas ponti | reverse complement strand
CCAAGAGTTTTGATAAGTGCAGTACCGCCAAGACCGCCGGCACAACCGACAAGTCCGGTCATAATACCGATATCTTTACCGAATCTTTGAGGAACAAGTTGAAAAACCGCACCGTTTGCCATACCGAGGTTAGCCATGATTAAGAAAAGCACAAAAATCGCAAGACCAAACGGTAAGGCAACCGTAGCCGTAATTGTTACAAGAAGTGCAACCATACCGTAGAAAAAGTAAAGTGATTTTATTCCACCGATTTTATCAGCAGTATTTCCACCTACTGGACGAAGAATAGCACCTGCAAAGATACATAGAGCACCAAAGTAACCGGCGACAACTTTTACATTTTCTTCATTTAGCATATCTACACCAAATGTGGACATATCAGCTTGGTATGTGTTCATAAGGTAAACTTTCATATATCCGGCAAATCCTACAAACCCACCAAATGAGATTGCATAAAATAGTGAAAACCACCATGTGTCTTTATCTTTAAGAAGTTTACCGTAGTCTTTAAGTCTTTTCGGATTAGCTTTATAAACCTCTGATGGAGCATCTTTAGCTATGAAAGCATAAGCGATTAGTACAACAATTGACATTGCAGCACCTACACCGAATACTGAAGCCCATCCCCAAATCTCAGCAATTTTTGGAGCAAAAAGAAAGTCAATCACAACACCGATATTACCGGCCCCGGCAATTCCAAGAACGACACCTTGAAGTTTTGGCGGATACCATTGACCGGCTTGTGGTAATGCAACTGCAAAAGAAGCTCCTGCAAAACCAAGACCGAGTGCAACTAAAAGAAGTGCATTGTATGTGATTCCATCACCCATCAAATACGCTGTTGAAAGTGCAGTGATAACAACGGCTTGTGACATCATTGCTGTCATTTTTGCACCAAGTTTATCAACACCGAAACCAAGAAGTATCCTTAAAATCGCACCTGAAAGGATTGGGAGTGAAAGTAGTGTGGCTTTTTCGCCGGCTGTCATTATATGACCTGTGAGGGCTAATGCCTCAGAAATTTCTGTACTTAATGGACCTAGCATTGTCCAAACCATAAAACTCATATCGAAATATAAAAAGGCCATAAACAACGTCGGTGCGTGACCTTGACCTTTTAAATCTTTAATTCCTGCCATAAAAATCTCCTAAAGTTATTTTATGGCGTAATTATAATAGAGATAAGATAGATTTATTGTGAATCGATGGTTAAAATTTAATCATTTTAAAAATAATTTCATGATCAAACTTTAATCATATATTAAGATGAAAGAAGTTTTATCTTAATGAAGAATCAACTGCTTTAGCTTCTTCAAACATAGCTAAAGCAGTGTTTTCTGTTTCAACAATAACATGTGATAAATTCAATCCGGCTAAAGATTCCTTTTCTTCAAACTTATTCACTTTCACTATCGTTTTTTTATTTTTTGTCAACTTGTGAACCACTTCGCAAATATGATTTAGTTTTTGAGAGTTTCCTATAGATATAATCACAGCAGCAGCATCTTTTATGTTGACTGATTCTAAAATATGTTCTTGTGAAGCATTACCGAAAACTACAGGCAGATGTTTTTTTTGTGCATCTTTTACAGTTTGGATATCTCCCTCTATGGCTATAAATTTTAAGCCGTCTTTTTGTATAAGTTTTGAGATAAGTTTACCTAGTCTTCCATATCCTATAAGAACTATATGGTTTGTTAAATAATCTTGCTCAAGCGTGTCAAGTTCATTATTAATTTCTTTTGTTTTGTGAATCATGTCCACAATTTGCGATAGGTTGTTTAGTACAAAAGGTGTGATAATCATAGATATAACCACCGTGACTATTAATACTTGACCAAGGATAGGATCGATTAATCCTTGTGCAAAAGAGAGTTCAAATATAACGAGCGCAAATTCACCCAGCTGAAAAATGGAAAATGCTGTTTTGAGGGATTCTCTCGCAGTTGATCTAAATCTGAAGATAGAGTAAATAATTGCTATTTTTATAGCTGTCAAAGCAGGTAGAAGTAGAGATATAGTAAGAATGTTTTCAAAAATTATTTTAAAATCAAGTTGCATACCGACTGTGATAAAGAATATTCCTAAAAGAAGATCTCTAAAAGGGATAAGATCGGCTTCAACCTGATGTTTATAGTGTGTCTCAGCAATCATCATCCCGGCTACAAAAGCACCAAGCGAATAGGAGAATCCAAGCACATGCGCCAGGTAAGATGCACCGATAACAATCAGCAAAATTGAGCTAATAAATATCTCATTAGATTTGGTTTTACTTACTGCTGCAAAAAATGGATCGAGTAAATATTTACCAACAACAAATAAACCTGCTAATAAAAGTATAGCTTTGGCAAGTGTTAAAAGCAGTAAGTCTGAAATAGAACCACCGTCAATTGAAAAAATACTTATCATAAGTAAAATAGGGATTACAGCAATATCTTGAAAGAGTAAGACACCTAAGACTTTACGACCGTAGACTTTGTTTATATCACCACTTTCATTAAGCAGTTTGAGTACAATCGCCGTTGATGAAAGCGCTAAAGCAGCACCGATAATAATGGCTGATTTCAGCTCAATTGCAAAAAAAGTATTTGCTAAAAATGCAAAAACAACAGCACTTAGAAATACCTGTAAAGAACCATAAACAAAGACCTCTTTTTTCATCCTCATGAGATGCTTGACAGAAAACTCAAGCCCAATGGTGAACATCAAAAAGACCACGCCAAACTCCGCGATCTCTTTAAGTTCACGATTATGCACAGCTTGGTGAAGATCAAAACCATAGGCTATGATTGTTCCTGTTGCAATATAACCTATGATAGTGGGTATAGCAAACTGTTTAAAAAATAAATTTAATAAAGTTGATATAAGTATGGTGAATATTATAATTTCTAACATAATGTCAGTCTTTTATACACCGGCCACTTTGTTCTTATAGGCTCTTAAAATCAATAAAACACCAAGCACCCCGGCGATAAACGAAGCAAAGAAAATCCCTAACTTAACAGCATCTATGATGCTTTGATCTAAAAAAGCGAGTTGAGTTATAAAGATAGACATTGTGAATCCTATTCCACCTAAAAAACCGACTGCTATCACTTCACCCCAAGTTAAATCATCAGGTTTTTTAACAATTTTTAATTTTTGGGCTAAATATGTAAAACCGACAATACCTATCGGTTTACCAACTATAAGACCAAGAACCACACCTACAACTATCATCATGTTTTGAGATACTGCTGAGAAGTCAAGTATCACTCCTGCATTTGAAAATGCAAAGAGCGGCATAATGAAAAATGCAGATAATCCATGGAGTTGATGCTCAAGCTTCACCAAAGGGTTTTGCACCTTGTCGTAATTGTAAGCTATATCTTCTAAAGCATCAATTTGATGATGATTTAAAATAGGAATCGTATCAATGTTATTTGCAAATTCTTGAACCGATTCGCTGGTGCTTTCTAAAAACTCTTTTTCATTCACCTTCGAGCTGATAGGGATGGCAAAGGCAAGCAGAACTCCGGCAATAGTTGCGTGAACACCGACTGAGTGGATAAATATCCATAAAGCGATACCAAGGAGCAGATAAGGCATAAGCATAGTCACTTTCTTAAGGTTGAGTATCCAGATGAGGGCATAGACTAAACCGGCATGTAAAAAGTATTCAGCATGAATCTCATTTGTGTATACGGTGGCAACAACTATAACAGCCCCTAAGTCATCGACAACAGCAAGTGCAACAAGAAAGAGTTTCAGAGCTGGGTTCACCTTTTTGCCAAGGAGCATTAAAATTCCTAAAGCAAAAGCAATATCCGTTGCCATGGGAATACCGAATCCTTTGGGATCATCTATATTAAAAGATATATACACCAGAGCAGGGATCACCATACCTCCTATGGCAGCGACAATTGGAAAACTTGCCTTTTGCACAGAAGAGAGTTCACCGATTAGGAGTTCTCTTTTGATTTCGAGTCCCACCATTAAGAAAAATAAAGCCATAAGACCGTCATTTATCCAGTGGGTTAAATTCATGGATATTGTGTGTTCACCTAAGGTGACACCTAGAGCCATGTTCCATAATGCGAAATAACTCTCACTCAGTGCCGAATTTGCAACCATTACAGCAGCTATTGTTGCTATAAAGAGTAAAACCCCACTGAATGATTCATCTTTGATAAATCTATCTATAGCATGTAGATGTTGTGTCATTATAAGATCCTTTGAAATGTTTGGATTTATCTTAGCATTATTCTATAAACAAAGACTATATTTGTTGACGTTTATTGATAATAAGCAGATAAGATATGGACATAAATTTAATAAGTTTAGAAACTAAAGGAATGAAAACAATGCTATTGATAAAACTTCAAAATGAAGAAAAATTCGCTTTTTTAAGTCTTGCGCATCATATTGCGCATATTGACGGTGAATTTGAAAAAGAGGAAAGAGATATTATAGAAGAGTATTGTTTAGAGATGGGAATCGAGAATAAAGTATATGATGAAAGTAAGTTTCATATAGATGAGGTCTTGAGAAAAATTAAAACACCTCAAAGTCAAAAAATCGTTATCTTGGAGTTAATGGTTTTAATCCATTCAGATGATAAGTTTCACCGTTTTGAACATAAGATAATTGAAAAAATAGCAGACTGCTACAATATATCAAACACACAGCTTGCGCTATATTCACAATGGGGAAAGATAGTCTCAGCCTCATCAATTCAGGCTAAAATATTTTTAGAAGAATAAAATCCAAAGCCCTTGTTAAAAAATCAAAGGAACAAAGGTGAAGCCGTAGTGTTCTTTGCCATCTAGTTCCCCGTTTTCTTTTTTTGTTATCTCGTAGATGGAGTTTCCCACCGGGATGACAAGCTTTCCTCCAACTTTTAATTGGATGAGCAGCTTATGCGGGAACTCACTTGCAGCGGCAGACACCAGTATACGGTCAAATTCTTCACCGACTATGCCTAGCTCATCCTCAGAAGGAATAATCTCAACATTTTTTAAGTTGTATTTTTTAAGATTGGTGTTTCCAAATTTTACAAGTTCGCTCACTCTTTCGACTCCGGTAACTGAACCTTCATCGCCGACAATAAAGCCAAGCAGAGCAGTTGTCCATCCAGATCCGCTCCCTATGTCTAAAACCTTATCTCCCTCTTTTGCTTCGAGCATCTCCATCATCATAGCCACTGTTCTTGGTTGAGAGATAGTTTGTCCATGTCCTATGGGAAGCGGATAATCCTCATATATGTCCTGCGCTGTCCTATCAAAAACAAAGTCAGCTCTGTCTATCATCAAAAAGGCATGAATGACACTCTGTGTTTTGAGAACATTTATGCTTACAAGAAAGTTAGTTAATTCGGTGTTGGAAGTCATCATCTCCATACTCCTTGAAGAGCATATCCACAATGAGGGCATCTGTTATGTTCGTTAAGGTTATTTATAACAAACTGTCCAATGTTTCCACTTCTGTCGATCACCCTTTTTTGACAGTTGGGACAGTAGGTGGATTCATAATCTTCATTATCCACATTTCCAATATAAATATACTTCAGGCCTTCTTCTTGCGCTATCTTATAAGCACGTAAAAGTGTGGATTCAGGTGTTCTTGGAGCATCAAGCATTTTATATGTCGGATAAAATGCAGAGAGGTGCCAAGGTATGGATATATCAAGATTTGCTATAAATTTCGCGATTGAACGAATCTCTTCATTTGAGTCATTTTTACCGGGAATGAGCAGAGTTGTTATCTCTATCCAAATCCCTTTTTCATGAGCATATGTCACAGCGTCGAGTACGGGTTTCAACCTAGCTCCACATATCTCTTTATAAAAATCATTTGAAAAACTTTTGATATCGATGTTCATCCCATCTATATACGGCTCAAGAAGGTCCAGTGCTTTTCTAGTTTCATAGCCGCTTGTGACATAAATGTTTTTGAGACCTTTTTGGTGAGCTTTTTTTGCTGTGTCGTAGGTGTATTCAAAAAACACTATAGGTTCATTATAGGTGTAGGCAATGGAATCACAGCCATGCTCAATCGCCATTTCAACTATGCGCTCCGGTGAGAGCTCTCGGCCTATAATCTCATGATTATGTTCTTTTGGGTATTGGGAAATATCATAATTTTGACAGAAGGTGCACGAGAAATTACACCCCACAGTCCCCACTGAAAATGCTTTGCTTTTAGGCAGGAAATGAAACATCGGTTTTTTTTCCACTGGGTCAACATTGACAGCGGCGGCTATTCCATACACTAAAAGCCTAAGCTCGCCATCTTCGACTTTTCTCACCCCGCATGTTCCGTACTCACCCTCATAAAGGGTGCAGGACTGTGAACATGCCTGGCATAATATTTTTCCACTGTCTAGTTTTTTACTTAACCATGCAATGTGCGACATATCATTCTCCTTTATAGGATGCCTTTTAAGACGCTGTTGTAATCTCTATTTTTTTTGTATCTGCTTTTGGGAGCGCTTTTCTTGGTATATTGATACTTAAGACCCCATTTTTGTATTGTGATGCGATATTATTGGCATCAGAATCTGCCGGGAGATCAAGAATACGCTCAAATCTGCCATAACTGCGTTCTATTCTATAAAAATCTTTATTTTCTTCTTCTTTTTCATGATGCTTCTCTCCCTTGATTTTGAGGGTGTTGTTAGCATACTCAATGCTTATATCACTTTTATCCATACCGGGAAGTTCTATTTTAACAGTATACTCTTTTTCATCAGAAGCAATATCCAAAGATGGTTTCAGCCAGTCATTTTTAAACAGTGATTCATTTGACAATCCCCCTCCAAAGCCATGTTTGAGTGACTCTATGAGATGATTGAATTCTGACTCTATATTTTGAAATGATGCGGCAAGACCAAATGCACTCTCCCCTTTTTTAACAGGGACAACACCTCCGCTTTTTTCTTCCTCTTCTTTAAACCAATTCCATGGTGCTAATTTTGTAAAATCCATAATAACCCCTTTTTTTTTAATTCTATAGTATGCATTCTACATGATAACTATGAAGCAACTATGGAGATAAACAGACCCGGTTTATCTCCATAGTTGCTTCATACTTATAAAATACAATTTCATAAAATGATAAAAATTGGAATAGATTATGAAAGATTTTCAAACTGCAGAGTTGATTATGAGTGAGTATGCCGTTAACACCGGTTTGCTTGATTTAGGTGAACATTCTAAGCGTTACTTATGGACGGATGCTTTTGCTGTATGCAACTTTCTAGAACTTTATTGCCAAACAAAAAATGAGTATTATAAGAAGATGGCTCTTTTACTTGTTGATTCGGTGCATTCCTCTCTTGGACATTATCATGATAATGACAAGCGCAGAGGGTGGATCAGCGGTCTCAATGATGGAAGTGAACATCCGACAATAGGTGGTTTACGCATAGGAAAAACACTGCTCGAACGCGCACCCGGTGAAGCTTATGATCAAAGAAAAGAGTGGGAGAGGGATGGCCAATACTTTCATTATCTGACAAAGTGGATGCATGCTTTGAATCAAGTGGCGATAGTCACTCAAGAAGAAAAATACAACCGATGGGCAATCGAACTTGCAAAAACTGCCCACAAAGCATTTACACACGAAACGCGAAATGGGAAAAGGATATGTTGGAAAATGAGTACAGACCTCTCCCGTCCGATGGTGACTGCTATGGGGCAACATGATGCACTGGATGCTTTTATAAACTATCTTCAACTCAGTGCGACTGCAGCTGATTTTGGTGAAGTCTCTGAACTCTCAAGAGAGACTGAGGAAATGAGGATGATGCTTAGACTTATGCCTTTAGAAACTGAAGATCCTCTGGGTGTTAGCAGTTTACTCCATGCTGCAAGTGCAACAGCACAGCTTATCGCTGTGCATGGCTTAGCCAGTGAAAAACTTTTAATCTCACTCTTAAATGCAGCCTATAATGGGATTGAACGTTTTGTCCGGGGAGGAATACTGGAGCAACAGGTGAAGTACAGGTTGTCTTTTCGTGAACTGGGTTTATCTATAGGACTGCATGCTCTTGAGATTATTAGAAACACCCTGGAAGAATATCCGGATAAGTTTGAGCAAAAAGAGCTCATAGCTGAAGTTCTCTCACGATTTGAAAAACATACAAGCCTGAGTGAGACAATAGAGAAATTTTGGCTACATCCAAAAAATCAGGAGAACGGGATATGGGGCAAAGACATAGATATAAACAATGTCATGCTCGCCACCAGCCTGGTGCCAAACGGATTCTTGAAAACATCAATGCCAAACTTGAATGTGTCACGATGAGCGTGTCTTAGAACCACACCTATCGCAGTATAAGCCTTATAAGTCTAAAAGAGCTTATAAGTTCTATTTTTTTTTCTTTTTAGGAATCTTCTCCAACTTGTCTTTTTTCTTATAGTCTTTGATATTTTTCTTAATCTCTTGTTTGAGCTCTTTTTTCAGCATAGCGTCGAGTTCTTTTCTTACAATTTTTTTAACATCTTTTTTATCAAGCATCGTACATCCTTTGTATTGTGATATACGTATCTTACAAGATAACTATGAAGCAACTATGGAGAAAA
>JACNLH010000172.1 GCA_014381585.1 Candidatus Sulfurimonas ponti | reverse complement strand
TTGTATTGTGATATACGTATCTTACAAGATAACTATGAAGCAACTATGGAGAAAAAACTTTACTTCAAGGGCTGTTTAATCAAGAAGTGAAATAAGCGCTTACATAACCGACAACTCTGCTTGTGTCATCACTTGCATCTGCGCTTGTTCTGTAATCGAGTATATCACAATCTAAACCTAGCTTTTTAGCACTAAGGAGCATTGCTTCGACTCCAATCATTCCACAGGCTTCACATCCACGGTGAAGTTGATCGGTGTCTAAGTTTTTTATGGCATTTAGACAGATTTTATCAAGTGTGTTTGCATCTTCAAGTGTATAAAAGTGACTGAGATCTGTGCTGATAACAACGCCGCAGTCCTCTTTTTGTAAGATAAAATCTATTATCTCTGAGAGAAATGCCGGCTCCGCACTTGAATAAACAAGTTCAACAATATTCACATCACCTAAATAGCGTATGATAAATGGAAACTGCACCTCAGTGCTATGCTCTGCATGCGCATTCACTATAGTTCTAAGGCCAAAGTTCTCTCTTAACTCCTCCACCAATCCGCCTGAACTTTGGAGGGAACCAAAAGGTGTTTCATAACTTTGAGCATCACAAAGGCTGACCCCTTCAAAAGCCACTCTATGCGAAGGACCGATAACCACAAAGGTTTTAAGATTGGAATTTTGTAAAACCCTGTACGCGATGCTTGCTGTATACCCTGAATACACATATCCGGCATGCGGAACTATCACAGCCTTACTTTTCACATTTGGCAAACTGGCTTGCTCGTCATAAAGTTTATTGAAATGTTCAAAATATCTATCAAGCTCACTTTCTCTTGCTGGATAAAATGTTCCAGCCACACTCATTTGGCGTGTCATGTCAAACTCCTTATAAGGCTACGATATTATCAAAATCATCTTCTATAGCGTCAACGCTGTATCTGTAGATGGTTGGGTGTTCTTTATATATAGATGGATTCGCACCGGCCTTTAGACTTAGGTGGTCTAAAAAATCTTTTGGCTTAGGCAATTGTTCCCAAACCTGGGGTAAAAAAGTGCCCTGATACGCTCCATACTTTAAAATAAGACCGTCAATATTAGGTTGAAGCTTATCAAGCAAGTCATCAAAGTCATCATATTCTAAAATTTCAGGTTCACTCAAAACGGAGACTTCCAATGTAAGATTTGGGAACTCATCACTCTTTAAAGGATTAAACCTTGGATCACTGAATGCGGCTGATTTGACGTTGTATATAAGATCATCAAGAAGTTTTCTATGTGCTTCAAGAGAACCTATACATCCCCTTAGCTGATGCTTGTTTTTCAGTGTGACAAAGGTGGCGGCATCTTTATCCAAAAAAGGGTGTTTTTCAAACAACTCTTCCCTGTCTATACTATAACTCTTGTCAAACTGAGCTAAAATCGCACTTTTGGCAATTCCCAATAAAACAGTGTCAATCACTTTAAACCACCTTTTTCTTTAATTCAGATGTGATAGTATAAATGAAATATATGGAGGAACTATGGAAAAATAAAAAATAATTATAAATGTTGTCAACAAATCCCTATTTTCTCCATAATCACTCCATACTTTTTTCTTATAGTTCTAATCAACTAATCAACTAATCAACTAATCAACTAATTGGCTGATTAGTAAATAAAATGAAGAAGGAGTAAGCAATGTTTCTTACTAAATATAATCCTCTAAAAGAGTTAGCTGAACTCGAAAGAAAAATAGCGAGTGGTTTTCCATCTCTAAACACCAGCCTTCCATCTATAAGTTTTGAAGGTGATTTGATGGGCTTTTCACCTGTGGTGAATACTAGAGAAGGCGAATTTGCTTATCATGTTGAAGCAGACCTTCCCGGCGTTGAAAAAGAAGATATAAAAGTGGATGTTAAAGACAATGTTCTAACAATATCCGGTGAACGAAAGCATAAAGAAGAAGTCAAAAGAGAAGACTACTATAAACTTGAAAGCAGTTACGGTAAGTTTGAGAGAAGCTTCACCCTTCCAAAAGGTGTGGATACTGAAAATATTCAAGCCTCTTCTGATAAAGGTGTGTTAGAAGTGACTATACCAAAGCTTAAAACCGAAGTTGAAAAAAGTAAAAAAATCGAAGTGAAATAATTTCAGTTGCAAAATGAAGGGATGAGATATGAAAGAAAATTATTTGCAGATTATCTTGGTGCTGCTAATAGCAGTGATAATCATGCAGGGTTATTATCTGTATGATCTGAGTTCTTCAAAGCATGCTCAAAAAGAAGTTCCTATCTATTTAAATCAAAGGGCACCCTTGCTCTTTGATGCAGTGGATTCTATGGATGATTTTTTTGATAAACATAAAAATCCATTTGTTGAGATGGGACGGTTGAGACGTCAAATGGAAGATAATTTCAGAGATATAGAGAATTACTTTCAAGTTGTTCCATCATTTAATAAATATAGTTTGGAATCATACCGCATTCCGCGATTTGATATGAAAGAGCAAAAAGGAAAATACATTATAACGATGGAAATCCCCGGCTCTTTAAGCAATGCTATCAAAACTGAAGTCGAAGATGGAAGGTTGTCAGTAAGTGCAAAAATCTTAGAAGAAAAAGACGATAACACTACAAATTATCACCGTCATGAACGTTACGCGAGAGCTTATAAGCATGAAATGATTCTACCGGATGATGCAGATGTCAGTTCACTGCAAAAAGAGTATAAAGACGGTTTGCTGATTGTGACTATAAATAAGAAAAGCCCTTAAAGAAGAGTGAAGTGATTAAGCATTATTTGTCGTCTTCATCTTCATCTTCATCTTCATCATCATAAATACTGAATATAGGTGCAAAAAATCTTCATAATGAAGAGTATCTTCACCAAAATAGTATAGAGGCTTATCCAAAACCGATTGTACATCATAAACTTGCTGTAAAAGAGGCGATAGAAGCTTTCAAAAATATCAATTGACATTTTAAGCCTACAAAACATTTCTCACAAGCGATAAAATCTCATCATATTTAAACAACGGAGAATATGATGAATACAATTAAAATTGCACTTGAATGGTTTGTTAACCCTGATCATCTTCCTTTTATTGCGGGAGTGGTCACAGGAAAGTACAAAGAAGCAGGACTCGATGTTGAGATAATTCAACCTGAAGAGCATTATGACGGTTTTGAGGACTTAAAAGCCGGAAAGATTGACATTCATGTAAATGAGCCGCTGCACCTGTATGAGCATCATTTTGACGGGATTAAATCACTTGGTCATTTTTTTGAAACACGCGGCGGGGTGATGATACGAGCTGATAGAGTTGAAAAACTTCGTGCTAATGGGAAAATCAAAATCACCACACCTGCATCAAATCCTGTGACAAACAAAATTGGATTTGAAATTATCAAGCGTTATGCTCAAAAAAACGGCTTTGTGATTGACAGAGAAAATGTTGAGTTTGTAGAAACAGACTTTTGGCATATAACAAATATGAAAAATGATGAAAGCTTTGATGGGGCATGGCTGTGTTTTTACAACTTTGAAGGTGTTGAGGCAAAAATGCAAGGATTTGAGAACCTTTTCATAGACCAGTTTGAATCGCCTTATCCAAACTTCTCAGCACTTGAACTTATGACTTCACAAGCTGTGATAGATGAAAAAGCTGAAGCACTTTCTACATTTGTAGAGGTGACAAAGGAGATGGTACTAGCTATACAATCAAGCCCTGTTGAAGCCACATCTATGTATTATGACTATACCAAAGAGCAAAGAACTCCTTTGATGAATAAAATCATTGAAGACACATTGCCACGTTTTGAAAAAAATATCAAAGCGGATCCTCTTAAATGGAAGGACTTATACACTTTCCTTGAAGAGTTGGAGTTGGTGAGACTCTCACAAGCACAGTACGAAAAAATTTGGTAAACTCCCAAATATTAGAAAAGGCAAGAGAGGGTTTAAAACTCCTCTTTTTCAAAAGCCTCTGCATCTTTTTGGAAATTCAATTCATTTTGTCGTTGCCAATCTTTTTCGCTCATAAAAAGTTCTTTAATCTTGTTTCCCATATAGGTTTTTGTTTCAACTTCAAAAATATAATAGTAGGTGAAACCCAGCAGAGCTGTGACACTCAAAAACGCAATGAGTTTTTGAAAAATGTTGAAACGTTGGACAGCTTGTTTCATCTTTAACTGACAACTTCCACCGGGACAGTACATCAGTTTACGCTCATCAATCAAACCATAGATAAAACAACCCACACATATAGAAAAAGCTGCTTCTAAAAATAGCAATGTCAAGCATAAAAAACACAATGCAACAGCAAGTAAGGTTATATCAAAATCAATAACAAATGCATAAAACATATAGATGGAAAACACAAAGCCAAGCGCCCATGAAAAACGTTTTTGTTTTGCCCCCACATATTCAGGGTCTTGATTTTGAACAAAAATCCTCCCTAGCAATAAACTAGGAGAGTATTTCGCCTTGATTATTCTTATAAAAAAATCAAACATGAAAAATGTAATAAAATACTGAGCAAATAAAGCACTTGAGAGCATAAAACAGTTTGCCATTGAGAGCATGCCCAGAACAAACATAATCCCAGCACCCGCTCTTGCTTCACGCTCGTTTAGAACCGGCTGCTCATAACCAAAAACTTCTTCTCCATATGTAGCCATTTTCTATCCTTTTATTTTATTTTATAATATATGACTTGAATTCTGTATGCATTATATGTTTATTCATAGAGCTTAAAGTTGCTAAAAGTATTGTAACCAATTGACATAAAAACTCTACGAAAAAACTTTCTTAAATCATAAAATACTTATACGATCACTTACAAAAAGATAATAAGGAGATGCAATTATGATGAGATATGAGAAAAGCTCTTTAATTAGGTGTGATATAGAAGAACTATTTTCTTTTCACCTTGATTTGAAAAACCTTCAAGCAATCACTCCAAAAGACACAAAAGTCTCACTTGTGGGTGAAATGTTCACTCCGCAAGAGGGAGATTTTTTAAGGCTCAAAACGGTGAAGAATTTTATTCCTATTGATTGGGAGGTTTTGATATATAAAGTGGAAGAACCTAATATCTTGGTGGATTTGGCGATTAAATCACCTTTTGCCTTTTGGGAGCATTCGCATATCTTCACCCAAAAAGAGGATGGAATGTGTGAGCTCAAAGATGTGATAAGGTATAAAGCCCCTTTTGGTTTCATAGGGGTTTTATTTGATTTTTTTGTTTCTTATGAATTGGAAAAAATGTTTACATACAGACATGAAGTTACAAAAAAAATATTAGAAGGCTAAGGAGATCTTAGAAGATCAAGCATAGCACAAAAGTATAAAAATGCTATTATTAGGGAGAAAATATAGATACAAGGTGAAATGATATGAAAAAAATTATTCAGATATACAAAAAAGATCATCTTCCTATAGTGAGTCATATTCGTGGCTTAATGAGTTCTTTGCCTAAGGATATTTTGAGTGAATCAAAAAGTATCTTTAAAAAATATAAGTATATCTACATGATGTACACGGTGGATGCAGATTATAAACAAAGCACACCATCATTGCACAGAAACAAAAGTGTTTCGCAGAACATAGGAAGTGATAAAAGTCACTACTTCAGCAATGTGGATTTAAAAGATAATGATGTGTATATCTCCAGTCCGTATATTCACCATACATCTGGAAATCCGAGTATATCGGTTGTACGCAGAGTGGGAGATATTTATCAGGTGTTTGATTTAAATATGATAGTGCTTCTTGAAGAGTTGAAACTTATAGAATATAACAGTGTGCATGAAAAAATCATTAAATCTGTATATATTTTCGGTGCCAGTATTCTTGGCCTGATATCATTGGCTTTGATTGGGTACGGTACGTATGTATTGTTTGCATTAATGTTTTCATTAGGCACAGTGGATTTTTTACATGATGTGTTTAAGTCTATAGTCGCGGTTACAATCGGTCTGGCTATGTTTGATCTTTCCAAACAAATCATGGAACATGAGGTTTTATTTAAATCATTTGATAAAGAGGAAAATAGGGAGTTTAAAATCTTGGCAAAGTTTTTAGTCTCTATAATAATAGCACTTTCTATTGAAACATTGATGGTGGTCTTTAAAATAGTTTTAGATGATTATCAAAATATGTTGTCTGCATTTTATTTACTGATTGGCACAACCATTATGTTTGTCGGTTTGGCTTATTTTAAAAAAACTATAAATCCAAATAGCACAAGTGAATAAAATACGTACACAATGTATGAATTGACACATTAAGATGATGAATTTCAAGTGTATTTAATGCTTGGAATGCTCTGTACTTTGATATAATGCCCACAAAGTAAGACAAGGAAAGATAATGGGTTTATTCAGCAATTGTGACAAAGATAAAACAAGAATAATAGAACTTGAAAATACAAACAAAATGCTCAAAGAAGAGATGGAGACTTTAAAAGCGCAACTTGCTCTTGCAAGAACAAAAGAGCTTTCGCAAGAGGATTCTGCACATCAACAAGCTGTGCATGATATCGTGCAGCTTTTACTTGAATCTTATAAAAGCGGGGTTACTTTCACTAAAACCATTATGGAATCGGCAGTTGAGCAGATCAATAATGCAAGTGATTTAAATGAAAAAACATCGGACAGAATCGATACTGTTCAAGAAGAATCACAAAGCATCGCTCAATCTATTGACACTATCGCACAAGAGTCAGAAAGTCTCTATGGAGGAGCATCTTCACTCAATGAAAGCGTGATTTCTATAGGTCTTATTATCAATCTTATTAAAGATATATCAGACCAAACAAACCTTTTAGCACTCAATGCAGCCATCGAAGCAGCACGTGCGGGAGAGCATGGTCGCGGATTTGCTGTTGTTGCAGATGAGGTGCGTAAACTTGCAGAGCGTACGCAAAAAGCAACGAACGAGGTCGAAATCAGTATCAATCAACTCAAACAAAACACTTCAGAGATTCAAAACATAGCACAAATGTTCAGAGAAAACACACAAAGCATGCATGGAAAGCTTGAGGTGTTCTTTAGTGAATTCAACAGTGTTATTTCCAACTCTCATGATATCTCTAATATTATTGAAAACATTTCGAGTGAAGTTGGAACCGGGACAGGAAAACTTGACCATATTCTCTTTAAGCTTTTTGCATACAACAGTTTAATCAATAATCATAAGCATGATCTGCTTGATGAAAATTCTTGTGACTTTGGACAATGGTTCCAAGCGAATAAAGAAAAAATAAAAGACGACACACAAACAATTTCGAGTTTGACTTCGCACCATACAAATGTGCACCAAGGTGCAAAAAAGGCAATCACTCTTTGGAGAGAGGGTAGATTATCAGATGCCATAGAGACTATGAAGTCAGTGGAGCATTCAAGTGAGGTCTCTTTTGAAACACTTTATGCAAGCTTTTTAAAACATCGTAAATAATGAACCTGTGAGTTGCATATAAGCAACTCATGTATACTTCACCACCTTAAGACTTCAAACTTCAAAATATAAACGAATTGACAAAAACCCCATATGAAAAAATATAAAATAAGTATACAATTCTCTAAGATATAAATTGTTTATGAGGAAAAATCATGAAAGTAGTTTTAACTATAGCTGGGAGTGATTCGAGTGGCGGTGCCGGCATACAGGCTGATTTAAAAACGTTTGAGGCCTTTGGTGTTTTTGGGACAAGTGCCCTTACTGTTCTCACTGCGCAAAATACACAAGGTGTTAGAGATGTTTTGCCAGTTTCAGCGGAGTTTTTAAAAGCACAGCTAGAGGCAATCCAAGATGATTTTGAGATAAGCGCCATCAAAATCGGTATGCTTTATTCAAATGAGATTATCGATGTTGTGCGTGAGTTTATCAAGGATTTAAAAACACCTGTCGTCTTTGATCCTGTGTTTATCTCAAAAGCAGGATCAAAACTTTTAAATGATGATGCTATAGAAAATATGAAATCTATATTGCCTTATGCAACAGTTGCAACACCTAATCTCTTTGAAGCAAAAGGGATGTTTGATTATGAGGCTGGCAGAGATAATAAGGTGATAACTTCACCATGTGCTGTGGTGGTGAAAAATCATATTGTTCAGACAAGCATTCATAAAAAAAGTTTAGATATTTTAATGATATCTGGGAAAAAATTCAACTTCATTTCACCGTATGTAAACACTGAAAACACGCATGGAACCGGTTGCAGTTTCAGCAGTGCAATAGCGGCAAATTTAGCACTGGGGAAATCATTGCAAGAATCCGTAGAGATATCTAAAAAGTTCATTCATAATGCAATCGTAAACGCACCGCATATCGGTCATGGAAAAGGGCCAATAGCTCATAAAATAGGAGCCGGGTTGTGTCAATAGCAAATAAATTAAAAGGCTTATATGTAATTAGTGATGATGCACTCACCCCCGATGAGACATTGCTGGTTCAAATTGAGCAGGCTTTACTTGGAGGTGCTTGTATAGTACAGTTAAGAGATAAAAAAAACTCAGATGATGTGATCAAACAAAAGATAAAAAAAGTGCAAAAATTATGTAAAGAGTATGAGGCTTTATTTGTACTTAACGATAAAATTGATTTAGCTATAGAGTTAGAATGTGATG
>JACNLH010000171.1 GCA_014381585.1 Candidatus Sulfurimonas ponti | reverse complement strand
GTACTTTACATTTCATATTTTTCCCCAAAAATTGTGTAACACAGAATGACTGTTTTTTTAACTGAAATTATTATAACAAATTAATTCATTTTCCAAAGACAATATCGGTAATCGTGAGCATATCGTGAGCATTTTAGGTGTAAATGTGTAATTATGATATAATCTTAACAATTTAAGTACGGATAAATGATAAATGCAAGCATCTGACGTTAGTTCTCTCCTTAACAACAAAGAAAAACTATTAACACAAACATATTTCGACCTGCAAAACTATTTTGAAGATAAATACGGTCATGACACTGTTGTCTTTATGGAAATAGGGACATTCTATGAAGTCTATGAGGTGAATAATGATGAGTTGCAGATTGGAAAAGCAAAAGAGATTGCAGAGCTTTTAAATATACAACTCACAAAAAAGAATAAAAGTATTATAGAAAACTCCGATAAAAATCCACTTTTAGCCGGAGTTCCGGCTGTGAGTTTTGAGAGGTATTTAAGCCGTTTAATCTCTGAGCAGAAATACACTGTTATTGTGGTGAAGCAAAAGGGAAATCCTCCAAAAATCAGCAGATATATATCACAAATTGTTTCACCGGGGACAAATTTTGATCACATAGTTGATAATGATGACAATTACATAGTATCACTTTTAATTGATAAACATCGGGGGATATATAATGTTGGATATTCTGCTATAGATGTGACAACGGGGAAAACATTTCTTTATGAAACGCATGGAACAAGTGAAGATCCTTCGTACGCTCTTGATGAAGTGTTCAATCTTTTAAATATTTATAGAACCTCTGAAGTGGTTATCACATTTTTAGACGGTATAGATAATCAAAGACATGTGATGCAGTATTTAGAAATTGCAGAACATTATCATTATAGTGTGAATAATGAACGACCTAAAGTGGAATTTCAAAATGACCTTTTTAAAGAGGTGTATCAGATACAGTCGCTTCTTTCACCCATAGAGCATTTAGACCTCGAACGCAGCCCTATGATTACGGAATCTTTGGCAGTGCTCATACATTTTGTGATTGAACATGACATCCACATAGTGCAAAAACTCAATATGCCGACACTCATAGATAATCGCCGTTTTATGTATCTTGGAAACAATGCCCTTGAACAAGTCGGCATCATCTCTAAAGATAAAAAAGAGTTCACTCTTTTAAAGATGTTGGATAAAAGTGCAACCGCGATTGGCAGACGCTTACTTAAAGAAAGACTCTTAAACCCGATGATGGAGAAAGAGGAGTTGGAGCGCCGCTACAACTTAATAGAAAGAGTATCTTCTCATGTTCGTTTTTTAGATGAGACTATGCGTGGCATATATGATTTAGAAAGATTGTCCCGTCGTCTTTCACTTGGCAGACTTCACCCATTTGAGATGAATCATGTCTATGAATCAATGCTCAGTGTAAAAGATTTGATGACGTATGTAAAGAAGTATAAGATACAAAAAACCCCTTTTCATGAGAGTGAACTTGATGAGTTTATAAGAGATATTCAAAAAAGTATAGACTTGGATGTCTCACGTCGTTTCACAAACAACACCGTTGATGAAAACTTTTTAATGCAAGGGGTGGATGAAGCTATAGACACCTTGGCGCATGAAAACTCTATTATGATGATTGCCTTTGAAGATATTATGGATAAAATCACTGCTCTTTTAGAAAATGCGAATGCAGGAAGCTCTAACCGTTTAGTCACTTTAGGTCTTTTAGAAAAAGAGGGCTATTATATTTCACTTTCAAAAAATAGATTTTCTCAAATAGAAAGTGATTTTACTAAAGAAGAATATTTTCTAAGCTTTAATGTTAAAAAACTTACAAACAATGTGAAAATAACTTCACAGTTCACCGATGAGTTGTCTGATAAAATCATGAAAAACCGCCGTAAGATAGTCTCTTTGGTGAAGGAAAAATATATACATCTGCAGGGAGTGTATGAGCGACGTTACTCTTTGCTTTTTGACAGGGTCATCGCTTATGTGGCAGACTTGGATGTTGGGGTCAGTTCATCAAAAGTTTCTCAAAGCTACAAACATTCCCGTCCTATGATTGTGGAAGCACAAGGTGAAGAGAACTTTATGCAGATCATGCAATTACGTCATCCTCTTATTGAGATTCAAGAGCGTGGCGGGATTTATGTTCCAAATGATATAGTGATGGGGAATCGTGAATATATGGATTTGCCTCATCCCAAGACTGTGATGCTTGATGTGAGTGTGCATGATGGGCACGACATCAATGGTGTTTTGCTTTATGGAATCAACTCCAGTGGAAAGTCGTCATTGATGAAAAGTATAGGGATAGCGGTTCTGATGGCACAGGCCGGTTTTTTTGTAAGTGCTGCTGTGATGAAGTTTTCTATTTTTGATTCACTCTTCACCAGAATCGTTTCAAAAGATAATCTTGCAAAAGGGCTCTCAACTTTCGCGGTGGAGATGCTTGAGATGAAAAATATCTTTAACCGTTCCACCGTTCGTTCCCTTGTTTTGGGTGATGAGATAAGTCATGGAACAGAAACACTCTCCGGTGTGGCGATTGTTGCAAGTGCGATTATGAAACTCGCACGCACCCGATGTTTATTTCTTTTTGCAACCCACCTTCACCAACTCTCAACTATGAAAGAGATCACGACTTTAAATAATGTGGTGGATTTGCATCTAAGTGTGGAATATGATGAAGAAAAAGATGCACTTTTATTCAACAGAGTCTTGCAAGAGGGAAGCGGAAGCAGTATTTACGGTTTAGAGTTTGCAAAATCCTTACATATGGACCATGAATTTTTAGACACGGCCAACAAAATAAGAAAAAGACTCTCAAATGACTTCGATGAACTCGAACTTTTGGTGAAGAAGAAAAAAAGTAAGTATAACAAAGAACTATACGTGACAAAATGTGTTATTTGCGGAGCTATGGCAGAAGATGTTCACCACATCTCACAACGCTCACTCGCAGATAAAGCAGGCTTTATAGGACACTTTCACCAAGATAACAAGCATAACCTTGTACCTCTTTGTAAAGAACATCACAATCAAATCCATGAGGGCAAAATTCATGTGGATGGTTTTGTGATGACTTCAAAAGGTTTGGAGTTGAAGTTTGAAGAGCAGATGAGCAAAGCTAAAAAAGAAGCGGTGATGGAACCTGAAATAAATGAGCCGAAAATTATCGAGCAAGAAACAAAAGAAGAGGATACTAAATTTATTTTAGATGATTGGTGAAGTCTCTCATTTGTAATTCAATTAAATTATAATTAACAAAAAGGAAAAAAATGCACTATTTTAGTAAAGTTCAAGTCTCTGAAGAGGTGTTTAGTCTCGTGTATGGAAAAGGTGTTGTTGTTATGGTGCTTCCTAAGAAGCAAAGGGTGGAAGGTTTTTATGTATTCGCCGTTGAGTATAAAAATGATAAAAAAGTTCATTACACACTTGATGGATTTCCAAATTGGTGTTCGTCGGACGGTTGTATGCAGACTGTTTTTTATCTTAAAGATGTTGATTTGACGGATATCGATATTCAACCGACTTGCAAAATTTTAAGTGAAAAAAAGATTTTAAAATATAAAGAGAAAGGAAACTTAGAGATACGCTGCCCATCTGGAATTTGGAGAAATGCTGATGAAGTTCCTGAGAAAATTGTTAAAAAAGCGCTGAAAAATGATAGTTATCATCTTTTTAGAAAAGAGGTTAAGAGTTGATTTTATAGCTCAAAACTCTTTTTCATAAAAGTGCTGATGTCCGCTTTCTCAAGTGCAGAATTGACGAAAAGCTGATTTGCTAAAACACCTTGACCAAGAAGCATATCTGCTCCGTCTTTGTAGATAATGTTTTTTTCTTGTGCGAGTTTTAAAAATGGTGTGAGTTTTCCATAGATAGCATCTGCAACAAAAGAGGTCTTGTCTAAAATAGAATCGATGATATTTTTTGGAGCAGGAAGCTCTTCATCTTTTAGTCCGGCACTTGTAGTGTTGACAACTAGGTCATATTTGTTTACTTTAAAAGAGTCCCAAGTGAAAGTGTTGCAGCCAAGCTCTTTGAAGTAAGAGAGTCTTCCCTCACTTCTGTTGATTACATCAACTTTCACATCATCTTGTAAAAATCTTGCCCCAAGCGCTTTTGCAGTCCCACCGGCTCCAAGGATTAAAATATTTTTCACATCACTGAACTCTTCTATGGCAAACATAAAACCATCAGCATCTGTGTTGTAGCCGATAAGCTTTCCGTTCTCATTGACTATAGTGTTGACAACGCCAATTTTTTTGGCAAAGCCCCGTATCTCATCACAAGCTTCAAAAGCTGCTTCTTTATGCGGGACTGTGATATTGGCACCGCTAAGACCAAGCTTGAAAAAAGTCTCACGAAGTTTCGAGCCGTCTTTGAGATGAACTCTTGTGTAAGTTGCAGGATAGTTTAGATTTTTAAAAACACAGTTATGCATAAGCGGTGAACGCGAATGTGACACAGGGTCCCCAAAAATCGCAAAAAGTTGTTTTGTAAACATTATTTTGGGTCTAAGTCTTCTAAAGAGTGGACTAGTGCCCCAAGCTTATTCACCACTTCTTGATACTCAGATTCGCTAACACTGTCAGCTACAATTCCGGCACCGGCTTGTAAGATCACTTTATCTTCTTTCACCAAAGCTGTTCTGATAGTTATAGCGCTATCCATATTTCCATCAAAACCGAAATAACCTATACTTCCACTGTAAAAACCGCGTTTGATGCCTTCATACTCAGCTATAAGTTCCATCGCACGGATTTTTGGAGCACCGGTCATAGTTCCAGCTGTGAATGTTGCCATAAACAGATCGAACATATCTTTGTCATCATCTAAAATGCCTACGACATCTGTAACAATATGCATTACATGAGAAAATCTTTCAATATGCATCATATCTTCAACTTTCACCGTTCCGGTTTTTGCAACTCTGCCTATGTCATTTCTGCCTAAGTCTATAAGCATTAAATGTTCTGCCAACTCTTTAGGATCAGCTAAGAGTTCAGCTTCAAGTTCTTTGTCGTGTTCTTTTGTATCGCCGCGCTTACGTGTTCCTGCAATTGGACGAAGAAGTAATTCACCATCAGTGAGACGAACCATAACCTCCGGCGAGGAGCCTACGATATTGAAGTCATCATATTCAAGTAAAAACATATACGGTGAAGGATTCTTTGTACGTAAGATTCTATAAAAACTAAAAGGATCCACCTTGATGTTTCGGGTGAAACGGTTTGTCATCAAAATCTGAAAAACATCTCCGCTTCGAATCATCTCTTTAGATTTTGCAATCATTTCAAAGAACTTTTCTTTAGAATGCGTGTAACTGCCTTTATCAGAACCGATATTTCTTACACGGTGCTGATAGGTGTAGGTGCCCTTTAAATCATCATGGATTTCTTGAAATTTATCACTAAAGCTTTTCAAGGTGCTGACTAAGCTTATCTGATGATTTTTATGAGAATAAACTAAAATCATTTTTGGTAAAATAAGGTCTAAATCAGGGGTGTTTAGTTCGTCCTGAAGGTTATTCATCGTAGAATCAAGTTTAGGTTCAAAGACCTTAACCATATCGTAAGCGATGTAACCTATAAAACCATCCACATAACCGATCTTTAATTCTTTAGTGGCTTTTTTATATATAGAAGTGTCTATGTTTTTATAATAATTTTTTAAAAATGTAAAAGGATTTTCTTCTTTTTCATGGACAGTGTTGTTTGCATCAGTGTATATAGTTTTTTCATTTATATACTGAAGCCTTTCTCTGGCACCAATACAAATAAAGCTATAGTTGCCATCACTTTGTCCGGCACTTTCAAAGAGGTAAGTGATTTCACCCTTAAACATAGTTTTAAGTTTGGAATAAACAGCAATGGGTGCGAGTTGGTCAAGTGTGAATTGTTTAGAGTAAATCAAAAGAGAAGTTCCCTCCTCTTTATAGTTTAATTAAAAAAGCGCCTGGCTCAACTTTTGCACGAAGAACACGTCTTGCATCTTTAGCAGTCACACTGCTTTTAAATGGACCGACCAAAACTTTATTGAATGATGTTCCATTTTTCGTAATTTTATGAAATTTATATTTGTATCCCAGGTCGGTGATTGAAGCTAAGAATTTTTTATTCGGAGCATATTTTGAAAAAGAACCAACTTGAATGTAGTAGTAACTTTTAGATGTGCTGGTTGGAGCAGATGTTTGAGTCACCGGTTTTACAACCGGCTTAGGTTTAGCAACAGGTTTAGGCTTTGTTTCTGCAACAATAGGCTCTTCAATCATTTGAACTTCTGGCGCATCAAGTTCTTGACTTTCTTCTTTAAGCTTTTTAGCTATAGCATCAAGATTGTCTGAAGGCTTTGACTCTTCTTGCATAACTTCAACTTCTTCAAAAAGAGGTTCATCTTTCATCTCTTGTGTAGCTTGCATTTTAGGTTCAGGAGGAAGCGGAGTCTGAGGTAAATTATCTGTTCCTGTGGATGTCAGGCTGTTCATAAGCATAACCACTATAATAAGTATAACACCAAGTGTGGCCACAGCTAAAATAACTTTTTTGTTATTGTTCGCAGAGCCGCCTTTGTTTAGGATAATATCATTCAATTCATTATTGTCTTTCATCTTTTTTCCTTCTTATAAGTGCTTCGACCAAGAAGCCCCTCTCTCTTTAGAATAAACTTCATAAGGAAGCGTTAAAATATTATACTCATCAGGCATATCAGCATTTGGAAACATACGCCATTGCTTGGGTTGTTTTGATGCCAGTTTCATAGAAATCATTTTACCTAACTGAATCGCTTCTTGCAAGGTTGTATGACCTTTATAAATATAAACATGAAGATGACCTTCTGTTTTTGTTTTATATGCTGTAAAGTTTATATATCCTTCTTCACGAAGCAAAAGTTGTGCCTTATGATAAAAACGCTCAGGATCTCTTCCGTTATAATCGATTACGATGTTCTCAACTTTGTTGTGTTTATTCACTATAGAGTGCGCAACAGTTATTTCACCTTTTATATGCTTGTTGATAATTGACTGATTTAAAGGCGCATTTATCTTTTCAAATTTATTATAAAAGGTGCGACCTTTAAATGAAAGTTTATCCACTACTGTGTCTTTTTTCTCCCAGTAGTGGTCACTTAGCATTTTTATAAGTTTGAGATCCATCGATGTCATAATATGTGCTGCCTTAGTATGTTGATTGATTATAGATTACAAAGTTTTGTGCTAATGCTTTTAATTCTTCTTTTATACTTGCTTGAAGCTCTGTATTGTTGATGTCATCTAAAACATCAGCCATTTTATTTGCAATAAATTCAAATTCTTTTTCTTTCATACCGCGAGATGTAAGTGCAGGAGAACCGACACGGATACCTGAAGTTACAAAAGGACTTCTGGTTTCACCTGGAACTGTATTTTTATTAATTGTGATTCCTGCATTTCCTAAAGCTGCATCTGCATCTTTACCGCTTATCTCTTTTCCAACAAAAGAAACTAAAATCAAGTGGTTGTCTGTTCCACCTGAAACAACATCGTATCCACGTTTGATCATAACTTCACCAAGCACTTTAGCATTTGCTTTTACTTGTTTAGCATAGTCTTTCCATTCTGGAGATAAGTTGTATTTGAAGCCGACAGCTTTAGCTGCGATTACATGAACAAGCGGTCCGCCTTGAAGAGCAGGGAAGATTGCAGAGTTTAGTTTTTTAGCTAAATCTTCATCATTTGTGAGGATTAAACCGCCGCGAGGTCCGGCAAGAGTTTTATGTGTGGTTGTTGTTACGATATCAGCGTAAGGGAATGGTGAAGGATGTTCACCCGCAGCCACTAAACCGGCAATGTGAGCGATATCAGCAAATAAAATTGCACCCACTTCATCAGCTATCTCACGGAATTTTTTAAAGTCGATTTCTCTAGCATAAGCAGATGCACCGCAAACGATTATTTTAGGTTGTGTGATCTTGGCTATATCCATAACTCTGTCATAATCAATGCGGCCGTCAAGTTCAACACCGTATGTGAATGAATGGTAATTTTTACCAGAAAAAGATGGTTTTGAACCATGTGTCAAGTGACCGCCATGGCTTAAGTCCATACCAAGAAGTTTATCTCCGGCTTTTAAAACTGCAGCATAAACAGCGGCATTTGCCTGAGAACCTGAATGAGGCTGCACATTTGCAAATTTACATCCGAAAAGTTCACATGCTCTGTCAATTGCCAGTTGTTCAACACCATCAGCATATTCACAACCGCCATAATAGCGTTTGGCCGGGTAGCCTTCAGCATACTTGTTTGTAAAAACTGAACCCATAGCCTCCATCACTGCCGGAAGGGTGAAGTTTTCAGATGCAATCATCTCTAAGTGGTCAGTTTGACGCTCCAACTCTTTTTCACATAAATCAAATATTTCGCTGTCGTATTCTTTTAAAAAACTCATAGTGGTAAAATTCCTTGTTAAAATTCTAAGGATTATACTTTAAAATTAATAACAATAGACTTAATATATTTTACTGAGATATTTATCATATTTAAGGTAATATAATAATACGTGAACAGTATTTCATCAACAGGGGGTCGGTATCCAATTACAGTATGTTTTTCGATATTTAGTGATGTATTTAATCATCAT
>JACNLH010000123.1:36067-39429 GCA_014381585.1 Candidatus Sulfurimonas ponti | reverse complement strand
CTCCCCAGGCATTGAAGGTGAAGTCTAAAAGTTTCACTTCACCATTGTCCTCTACGGATAAAGCTGAGCAGTCTCTCGCCCAAGTGTCATTTGTTTCATAATCAGCAAAATAAAGATTATCATGGGAAGAAAATAAAGATTTCACATAGGTGATATCTGCACAGACAATAAAACATTTTTGATACTTGGCAATAGCTTTGATAATGTTTATAAAAGTTTCTTCCGCTTCTTCTAAATATTCAGACCAATCAGTCTTAGAGTGTGGAAAAATAATCTGTGTAAAATTTTGTTCTTCAAATTCAGCGATTAATCGTTTCATATTGTATAATTCCTTTATGGCTTATATAACTTTAAATAAAAATAATTTTTTTAATAATCTTGACATTATCTCAAAGAAAACTAAAAGTAAAGATAAAATTGCTCTTGTTTTAAAAGATAATGCCTATGGTCATGGACTTTTAGAAGTCGCACAGATGGCGCAAGAGTACGGTGTCAAAAAAGCAGTGGTGCAAACCTGTGAAGAAGCACAAAAAATAGAAAATAAATTTGACTACATTTTAGTTTTAGCAGATTTCCCAAGCTGTAAAAATGAGAAAATCCGATATACGATTAATGATATAAATGCGATACAAAAGTTTCCCACAGGGACAAAAGTGGAACTTAAAGTTGATACAGGGATGCATAGAAATGGTGTGGGCATCGATGAAGTTACACTTGCTTTAGAAAAAATTCAAGAACAGGGCTTACTTTTAGAAGCAGTGTTCACCCACCACAGAAGCGCTGATGAACTTACCAGCGAATGGTTCTGGCAAAATGAAAAGTTTGCACAAGTTAAAAGCCATGTCAAATCTTTAGGCTTTGGTGAAGTGAGATTTCATTCGTGCAACTCGGCAGCTTTATTTCGACATGTTGATTTCGCTGAAGATATGGCAAGAGTGGGAATAGCTGCGTATGGCTGTTTAGAGATGCCAGGTGCGTATGAAAGGGACGATTTTAAGCCTGTCTTATCTCTTCATGCGACTCAAATATCTTCAAGAACACTCCGTAGCGGCGAAGCACTTGGATATGGGGCGACTTTTACAGCAGGTGAAGATTGTCGGGTGAGTAACTATGACTTCGGATATGGAGCCGGTTTTTTAAGGACTTGCTCAAACAACTATACTTCACCAAAGGGCTTCAAGCTTGCGGGAAGAGTTTCTATGGATAACAGTTCTTTTATAAGTGATGCAAAAGAGATTCTTGTTTTTGATGATGCAAGAGTGCTTGCAAAGTCTGCTAAAACTATTTCTTATGAAGTTTTAACATCACTCAAAGCAGGTTTGCAAAGAAAAATCATTTAAAATCGGTGTTTAAATTATTTTGGGGTTTACCAATATAATACCCTTGAATATAATCAATACCCATCTTCTCAAGTAGTTCAAGAGAGTCTTTATCTTCAACAAATTCGGCAATAGTTTTTAAGCCAAGCGTTGATGCAAAGTTGATGATTGTTTTTGTGATAACTCTTGAATTTTCATCTGTCGTGATATGCTTGATGATTGAAGCATCTATTTTTAAATAATCGATATGCAGCTCAAGAACATGTGAAAAGTTTGAATAACCGCTTCCAAAGTCATCTATCGCAAATTTACATCCATAATGCTTGATTTTTTTAATAAACTCTTTGAGTTCTTCATAATCTTCTATTTTATCACTTTCGAGAATTTCAAAGACCACTCTTTGGGGCTCCGGGTATTCCTCGAGTTTTTCTAAGATAAACTTTGTTGTATTTTTGTTTATGATATCTTCTATAGATAAATTGATAGAAAATTCATATTTTTTATCGATGAAAAATGCAAATGATTTTTCTATCATGATTTTTGTTATGTTTGGATAGAGTTTTGACTTTATCGCGATATCTAAAAATGAAAATGGTGTCGCCACGCTTCCATCGTCTTTTATGATTCTGACAAGTGACTCATACTTTTCTATCTGTTGAGTACGGACATTGAAAATCGGTTGAAAATAAGGAACGATAGTATCAGCTTTTAAAGCATCCTGTATCATCTTTATACCCTCTATGTTTTCGAGTGCAATGTGGGTCTTGTTTATACTATTATCATACACCACTATATTTTTCATTCCACGTTTAGCAACATTTAAAGCCATATTGGAAGTTGCAAGTAAGAAATCTTTATTTGATGATATTCCAACGCTTAATGAAACGGATATAAAATGACCAAAGGCCTGAATACTTGTGTTATGAAGCTTCTCAGTAAGAGTTTCAATAATTATTCTGAATTCTTTATTTGAAATATTTTTTCTTGTATAGATGGCGAATTCATCCCCTGGTAACTTATATATGTATATATCTGGGTCAGTACAGTTTTTTTTCAAGAACTTAGCAAGTTTTTGAAGAACCATATCTCCTGATTGAAAACCGTAAAAATCATTTATATCGTTAAATCTATTTATATTGAGCAATGCAAGAATAATTGAATCAGAGTTTTTAGTCTCTTGTATATCATCTAGAAGCTGTATTCTATTTGGAAGAAGTGTTAAAGAGTCAACACTGAGTGTTCTTTTTAATTCATCTGCTTTAGTCTCAATTTCTTTTGTAAGATAGGTGTTGATCATGTTGAATTTTTTAATCAAGAAAAATACTAAAATAAATAAAATTATGAACAATATAATGTCATAGGCTAGGGAATTGAAAAAGCCGGACATGATGTATCCATCTAGTATTTTTATCGGTATTTTAACACTTTGCACACCTCTTATTTCCCCGAGTTCATAATCATAAGCATTCGAGTATTTTTCTTGTATAAAAAGAGGCGCGCTTTCTTTGGGACCATGACACAAGAGGCATTTAGCTTCAATTTTTAAAGGATGTGCGAATTGATAAAATTCATTTTGTGTATTTGTGAAATAATTTATTTCATCGGGGGATTGTTTGAAATACTCTATTGCTTTAAGTTCATCCTCATCTGCCTGATTATTAGGATTCCTTGCTCTGTCTGAAACAGTTCGTATGATTATCTTTAATGTGTTGTTTTGTGAGAATGTATCTGAAATCGGTGTAGAGCTAAAAGCAGGAAGTGCAGGGAGTGTTTTTTCATTAAGAGAGATTGCCTTGTCTATAAAAAACTTTTGGTAATAATCTCTATGGACTAGAGAATAATTATTTAGAACCTCTGCCACTTTCAAGGCGAAATCATGCTTTTTATTTTCTAAGTCATAATAGGCGTACGAGACCCTCATTAATACAATGACCAAAAATACAGCAGGTATAAAATATAATACTCTTTTACTAAATAAATCATTCATGGATGACTATAGTAGCATGTTTTTGTTAAAAGGTCTTCTAAATGTGTGATTTAAGA
>JACNLH010000123.1:23113-35708 GCA_014381585.1 Candidatus Sulfurimonas ponti | reverse complement strand
GGAGGGGTGTTTTTTATGCTGTCTATGTCAAGCACATGATAGAATGAATCACTTGGGATGAATCTATGTCCGTATAGCAACATCAGGCTTTATCCACACACTCATCAGAGCAATAGTATTTGTTCGAGCTGATGATTGTTTCACTGAGTTCAGAGTACGTGCCGCATGTGCTGCATGCAACCATATCGTTGCTTTGAAGTTTGTCATCTTTTTTCTTTTGTATATCTGTCTTTTTTTGTATTGGTTTTTTCTTTATAAACATAAAGTAAACGATACCAATCACTCCAAGAACAAGTAAAACTTTTAATATCATAAATTTTCTCCTAGAAGTAAGTAATGTCTGTTATTTCCCGAGGGATGTGCTGTTTGGATGATTTTATGCGGCATTTCCACATTTATTTCACTTGCATCCACTTCATTAAACACCTTTTCACCTTTGTAAAAGAGCAAGGTTGAAGTGGCATCACGAAAATTTTCACTTAATTTTAAAAGCATCTTAGTGTCAGTCACAGCACGTGATGTGACCAGTTCAAAATGCTCCGCTTGCATATCTTCAACTCTTTTTTTAACAACTCTGACATTACCAAGTCCTAAATCTGCTTTGATAAATTGTAAAAAACTAGCCCGTTTCACCAAAGGTTCCACTAAAGTGACTTGTGTGTCAGGAAGTGCAAGTGCTAAAATCATTCCTGGAAAACCGGCACCGGTCCCAATGTCTAAGAGATTTTTATAGTGTTTTAAAAAGCGCACAGGGTATACAGCATCGTATATAAAATCATTAAGGGTGGCTTCATCTCTCGCACCGGTGAGGTTATGAATTTTATTCCACTTAAAAAGATGTTCTTTATATTTTTGGATATTGTAAAAAAAATCATCTGGCAGGGGAATGTTTTCATTAATAAGTGTTGCTTTTAAATCCACTGAAATCCTTTAAAAAAGGTATTTTATCTAATTTTAGTTAAGGGTTTCTTTTGACCTTAGTAAGGTTTTTTATTGAAAGTTTAATTTTTTTGCAATAGTTCTGTGATTTCATCACTAGGCAAAGGTCTTGAATAAAAATAGCCTTGTATGGTTGTACAATCATTTTTAAGTAAAAAATCTCTTTGTGCCTGTGTTTCAACACCTTCTGCGATAAGTTTAAGATTTAAACTTTTTCCAAGAGCAATAATAGCTTTAGTGATAGCCATATCATCTTCATCCTCAGGTATATCTTTGATAAAACTTTGATCAATTTTAAGTTTGTTGAGCGGGAGTTTTTTAAGATAAGCCAAAGAAGAATAACCAGTTCCAAAATCATCGATTGCCAACTCAATTCCAATGTTGCTGATCTCTTTGAGTTTACTGATGGCAGCATCAGGGTTATCCATAACCTGACCTTCCGTGACTTCAAGTTCTAACCATTTTGCTTGAAACTGTAAAGCATTCATAATATTTAAAAGTGTTGTTATAAAATCTTCTTGATTGAGTTGTTTCATAGCAAGATTTAAAGATAGCACCCCGGGATTGTAGCCATCTTTATACCATTGTGAAAACTGCTTCATTGCTTTTTTCATCACTATTCTGTCTATCTCGATGATAAGTCCGCTCTCTTCAGCAATGGGTATGAATTTTCCGGGAGGTACAAGTCCGATTTGTGGATGGTCCCATCTTACGAGGGCTTCCATTCCGATAATTGTTTCGGTGGTCGTTTCATATTGTGGTTGAAAGTAAACGATAAACTGCTCTTGAGCAATAGCAGAACGCAGACTGTTTTCCATAACAACACGTTCAAAGGCCTGTGTTGTCATATCTGAAGAATAAAATTGAAAATTGTCTCTTCCTTCATCTTTAGCTCTATACATAGCAGTGTCAGCAAATTTTATAAGGTTGTCTTCACTTGTTGCATCTGCAGGAAACATACTGATACCGATACTTGAACTTATAAATAGAGTATGCCCTTTTATTTTGATTGGTTCTTTCATAATCTTGACAATTTTTTGAGCAACAGTGGAAGCGCCTTGAACACTGCTGATATCTTTTAAGATAATGGTGAATTCATCTCCCCCTAACCGTGCGAGGGTGTCTTCATCCCGAATAATAGACCCAAGGCGTGAGGCAGATTCGATTAAAACTTCATCACCAATATGATGGCCAAGAGAATCATTGATTTTTTTAAATTGATCTAAGTCAATGAAAAGCAAAGCAAATTGTTCTTTATGTCTTGTGGAAGATTTAATGATTTGAGTGAGGCGATCTTTAAAAAGCATTCTGTTTGGCAGGTTGGTCAGCGTGTCATGATTTGCTTGATGGTTTAAAAGTCGGGTTTGTTTTATTAAAAGTTTTTCGGTTTTAACTTGCTCTGAAATATCAGTGTCAAAAACAACATAGGCATCTGTATTTTGATATCTTATAGTGTGAATAAGGGATTGAACGTGATACTCAGATCCATCTTTTCTTCGATGAATCGTACGGTTTAGCACCTTACCCTCTTTATTTTCTTCATTTTGAAGTTCGATAATTTTTTCTTGAGTGAGGTATGGATTGATGTCATAAACAGACATAGATGAGAGCTCATCATAAGAGTAACCTATACTACTGAGCGCTCCGTCATTAACGTAGAGATATTTAAAGCTTACAGCATCTATAATGTAAATTTCATGCGGTGAATACTGGATAAGTTTTTTAAATTCATCATCTAACATAATTTTTACCTTTTACTTAAAATAAATGTCCCATTTCATCTTTTTTGACATCCAAGTAATCTTCATTATGCACATTGGAATTCATAATAATAGGAACTCTCTCTACAACTTCAATATCATCAAGTGAAGATATTTTATGCGGATTGTTTGTAAGGAGTTTTATTTTTTTAATGTTAAAGTGCTTGAGTATATAAGGAACCACTTCATAAGTTCTTTGGTCAGCTTCAAAACCCAGCTGATGGTTCGCTTCTATAGTGTTGAAGCCTTTATCTTGTAATGCATAGGCATTTATTTTATTTAAAAGACCGATGTTGCGGCCTTCTTGTCTAAGATAAATCACCATTCCATTCGTTTGCTCAGCAAGTTTGAGTGCATATTCCAATTGATCACGGCAGTCACATTTTAAACTGCCAATGGCGTCTCCGGTCAGACATTCAGAGTGAATTCTAACAATAGGAGTCTCTTCAAGGTTTTCTTTATAAATTACGAGATGTTCTTTACAACCATCTCTACAAGCTTCTTTAAAAGCCTTTACTTTAAAATTACCAAAACGTGACGGTAAGTTTGCAACTTCAGATATTTCTATGTTCATTAATTTAATCTTTAAAATGGTAAAATTTTGCAAGATTATATCGAAAAAAGGTTTAGAATGTTTCAAAGATTTCGCAGAACTCGTTTAAATAAGCACTTACGTGCCTTAGTGAGGGAAACTCAAGTAAGTGTGGATGATTTTATTTATCCATTATTTATTCGTCCAGGTAAGGGGATAAAAAAAGAAGTTTCTTCTATGCCTGGTGTTTTTCAAATGAGTATAGATGAGATTTTAAAAGAGTGTGAGGATCTGAAAAAACTTGGAATCTATTCAATTATATTATTTGGAATTCCTGATGTTAAAGATTCTATCGGTTCGGATTCTTTGTGTGAGCATGGAATTATCGCATCTTCAATTCGTGAGATTAAAAAAGCACATCCTGATATGTTTGTCGTAACGGATTTATGTTTTTGTGAGTACACAGACCATGGTCATTGCGGAATTATAGATGAGGTGAACGAAACTGTGCATAATGATGCAACGTTAAAGATTTCAGGGCAACAAGCTGTGATTCATGCTCAAGCAGGTGCTGACATGATAGCGCCATCTGGTATGATGGATGGGATTATTGAGACTCTAAGAACTTCACTTGACGCGGCGGGATTTGAGAATCTTCCTATTATGGCGTATTCCACTAAGTTTGCTTCAGGATACTATGGACCGTTTCGTGATGTTGCAGAATCAACACCAAGTTTTGGGGACCGTGCATCGTATCAGATGGATCCGGCAAACCGCAGAGAAGCTATAGCAGAATCTATCTCTGATGAAGCGCAGGGTGCTGATATTTTAATGGTGAAGCCAGCCCTTGCCTATCTTGATATCGTCAGAGAGATAAAAGATAACACCTCTCTTCCTATGGCTGTTTATAATGTAAGCGGTGAATATGCGATGTTGAAATTCGCAGGAATGAATAATTTGATTGACTATGATAGAGTGGTTATGGAGACTATGATCAGTTTTAAACGTGCCGGAGCAGATATTATCATCTCTTACCATGCAAAAGAAGTGGCAAAAATGTTACAAAAGTAATTCTAAAGAATACTTACTATAGAATTGGTATTAAACTAAAATATATGGATAATAAATGAGACACTTTTTAACACTTAAAGATTTTACAAAAGAAGAGATTTTAGAGATTATAGATATTGGTCTTGAAATAAAAAAGAATTTAAAAAAGAAAGTATACAAGAAAGAACTTGAGATGCAAACGCTCGGGATGATTTTTGAGAAAAGCTCAACACGCACACGTGTGAGTTTTGAAACGGGAATGTTTCAGCTTGGCGGTCATGCACTCTTTCTTTCAAATCGGGATATTCACCTAGGTCGTGGTGAACCGGTGAAGGATACCGCAAGAGTCATCAGTTCAATGTGTGATATGGTGATGATTAGAACTTTTGAGCATTCTATGATAGAAGAGTTTGCTGCATATTCTAAAGTCCCTGTTATAAACGGGCTTACAGATTCTTATCATCCTGTGCAGCTTTTGGCAGATTATATGACAATGATTGAGTATGGAATCACTGAAGATGCGGTTGTCGCTTATGTTGGGGATGGCAATAATATGACACATTCTTGGATGATGCTGGCTGCAAAAATCGGTTTTGATTTAAAAATCGCCACTCCTGTGGGCTATGAAGTCGATTCTAAGATTTTAGAAGAGGTCTTGAAAATTGCAAAACAAAGCGGAGCATCCATCACGATAGGGAACAATCCAAAAGATGCTATGAGGAATGCGACTATTGTCACAACTGACACTTGGGCATCCATGGGGCAAGAGGATGAGAAAGAAAAACGTATGAAAGCTTTTAAAGGCTTTATGGTGGATGATTTAATGATGTGTTTAGCTAAGAAAGGTGCAAAATTTTTACACTGCCTTCCTGCATACAGAGGTCAAGAGGTGAGTGAACATGTTTTAGAAGCGCATGCAGGGATAGTCTTTGATGAAGCAGAAAATAGACTTCATGCACAAAAAGGTTTGATGGTCTGGTTGGATAGACAGCGTAAGCTTTAGCCCCAACGTAGGGAACATTTTTTGAAAAAAATGTTTACCGGAGTTGAAAGAGGGCTAATGGTACTCCTTTTTAGTATCTTATTCCTGTGGCTGTTCTTATTTTTTCAATCATTGAGGCAGACACAGCAGAAGCTTTTTTGGCACCAAGGCTGAGAATCTCTCTAACTTCACCTTGATTAGCCATGTAATGTTCTCTCTTGGCTCTAAATTCAGAAAAATAGTCCCATATAACTTCCGCTAAATACAGCTTGAAATGACCGTGACCTTCACCGCCGGATGTGTATCTGTTTTGAAGTGCCAGCAATTCATCTTCATTTAAAAAAAGTTTTGCCATATTGTATACATTACAGTTGAGAAATTCTTTAGGATCCTCCATCGCCACATTTTCAGTTACAATTTTTTTAATCGTTTTTAGCTGCTTTTTTTCTTCACCGAAAATATTGACAGTGTTGCCGTAACTTTTAGACATTTTTTGTCCATCGGTGCCTGGAACGGTTGCCACTTCTTCTTGGATTTTAAATTCCGGTATTTTTAGGATGTCTCCATATTCATTGTTGAATTTTATCGCAATGTCACGTGCTATTTCAACATGTTGAATCTGGTCTTTTCCAACCGGGACTATATCTGGTGAAAAGAGTAAAATATCTGCCGCCATCAGAACAGGATAAGAAAAAAGAGAATGATTTGCTGCAATTCCTTTAGCTGTTTTATCTTTATAACTATGTGCACGTTCGAGTAAGCCCATTGGTGTGAAGCCAGATAAAACCCAGTAAAGTTCAAGCACTTCTTTGACATCTGATTGAACCCAAAAAGTGGATTTTTCAGGATCTATCCCAAGTGCTAAAAAGTCGGTGGCTGTCTGCATGGTGAGGTTTGCCAGTTTTTCACCGCCGTTTCCACTGCTCATTGCATGGTAGTTGGCAACAAAGGCAAAGGTTTCGCTTGATTTTTGCGCTTCAACCATTTGTTTAATAGAACCGAAGTAGTTACCTATATGTAAGTCCCCTGATGGTTGAATTCCTGTTAAAAGCCGCATTTAAAATTCCTAAAGTATATTTTTTGGAAATTATATCTAAATGTAAACTTTTTTTTGTTATTATCTAATTATAAATAAGGGTGCTTGGAGCACTCAGATAAAGGATATATTATGAATGTACAAATCAGAGCAAAAGATTTAACTCTTAACACACATACGAGATCACATGTTGAAGCGGCTGTAGAAGCGTTTAGTAAATTCCAGTTAGATATAACTACAGTGAACGTGAATATAGTTGCTCAAAAAAAAGGTGTTGCTATTGAGTTTGATATTCATATCGCACATGCACAACCGGTAGTAATAAATCAAAGTGATGATGATTTAGATACGGCGATTGATTTAGCAATTGACAGAGCAAGCAAAGCGCTTCGTCGTCTTCATACAAAAATAATAGAAAAACAGGCGACTTCAGTAAGAGATTTAGAAACCTTAGATGCATAAAATAAGATTTTTCAAAGAGTTTTGATGGATATTATGGATTATTATTTATGGATTGTTGTTTTTCATATTATGGCATTTATGTCATGGATGGCAATGCTTTTTTATCAACCTAGGTTGTATGTATATCATACTGAACACAAAAATAAACCAGATTTTGTGGAGGTTGTAAAAGTTCAAGAATATAAAATGTATAAATATATAGGACTTCCTGCAATGTGGGCAACGGTGATTAGCGGGCTTTGGATGTTATACCTTAGACCAGATTTACTTCAGGATGATATTTGGATGTATGCTAAAATTTTAGTAGTTCTTGTACTCATGGCATACTCATTTTCTTTAGAGTATTATAGAGTGCAACTAGAACGTGAAAACTATTCTAAAAGTGGAAACTTTTTTAGAGCTTACAATGAAGTGCCAACTGTATTGTCTTTGTTAATTGTGGGGTATGTAATCACTAAAACATTTTCTCTTGCTTTTACTCTTATAACTTTAGGGATTGGCGCTTTTGTAATTTACAGAGTGATAAAACAAACACCTAAAGACGCTTAAAAAAAGTTTCACTTTGGAACTACTCTTGCCCCTGTTTTGAACTCCCGTGAACGTTTTCTTTGAAAATATTCCATACGTTCAAGGGCAAGAGCACTATTTCTCCCCTCTCTTTTTTGCTTTAAACAGTAAAGGTGTCCCGGTGAAGTTGAATGCTTCTCTCATTTTATTTGTTAAGTAGCGTCTATAGGTGAAGTGAAGTCCGCTTGGTTTATTCATAATTATAGCTATCTTTGGTGGTCTTGTTTCGTACTGTGTACCGTAGTATATACGTATAACTTGACCACTTACACTTGGCAGTGTATGACGTCTCAGAGCTTTTTCTATAACTTCATTTATTTTAGATGTCGGGATTCTTTGTGAGTAGTTTTCGTTTATCTCTAGAATCATTTCATGAAGTTTATCAACTCTTTGGTGTGTTTGCGCAGAGAGTGTTATGATTGGTGCGTATGCTAAAAATTTGAATCTATCACGAACTTCTTTAATGATTTTGTCATGATCTTCACGCTTGGCAATATCCCATTTGTTTAAAACAATGATGGATGCCAGTCTGTTACTGTCTACAAGTCCTGCAATTTTTTCATCTAAATCCATAAACGGTTCACTTGCATCCAGTACTATCAGTGCCATATTTGAGTTTTCTAGCATCTCTGTTGTGCGCATAAGTGCATATTTTTCAATACCTAAAATTCTTCCACGACGACGAAGACCGGCTGTGTCGACAAAGGTTATTTGTTTATCTTTATACTCAATTGTCTCATCAATAGGATCAATCGTGGTTCCGGCAACAGCACTCACAACTGAGCGTTCCTCGCCAAGAAGAGCATTTAAAAGAGAAGATTTTCCAACATTTGTACGACCTATAATGGCAATTTTAATATGGTTGATATCCTCTTCATCAAATTCTTTTATACGGTCATTGTTTCCAAAGATGGTGTCATCCACAATGACCCCGTCCATCTCGTCTTCATCCCAATAGGTGAAACCGTCATCTTCTTCATCATGCTCAGGCATATTTGCAAAAAAATCTTCATCACTGATTTCAGGCTCAATAATTTGTATTTCATCATCTTCTTCTTCTTCACCTTCTTCTTTAACGATATCAGAATCCGGAATTTTTGAAGCGATCCAATCAAGAAGTTCAACAGTGTTTCGGTTATGCGCCACAGAGATACCGAATATCGCATCTGTTCCAAACTCATAATAATCCCAAAGTTTTTCTTTCATTTTGTCGTTGTCTATTTTGTTGACAACCAAAGCCATATCTTTACCCATAGCTTGAAGTTCGTAAAAAAGTTTTTTATCTTCATCTTCAGGCAGACTTTTCCCATCAACCATATAAAGAATGATGTCAGCTTTATAGGCAGCTTTGAGAGACATCTCTTTTATTTTGTCAAAAAGTTCACAGCCCTTATCTAAACCGCCAGTGTCAAGAAGCTGTGCTTCTTTGTTTATGATTACAGTGGTTCGTCTTTTAACGTCCCTTGTTGTTCCTGCTTGCTCAGATGTGATAGCATCTCTTTTTTTTATGAGACGATTAAACAGTGAACTTTTTCCAACATTTGGACGACCGATAATGGCGATTTTTTTCATGAGTGACCTTAAGATGAAGTGAATATTATTGAAATTATAGCTCTTCTAGTTTAATTAAGCCAATTATAAAGCTAATTCAATAAAAAAGTGCTATATTCCTGTGATAGCATCTTCTACATTCTTAAGATGAAATTCTTCACTTATGTTGAGTAATACATTCAAATCATCTTCAAAAGTTTGTAAGGATACAGTGACATCTTCGTTTTGATAGAATGTGAAAAGGTCTATATTTTTTTCATTATGAAAAAGATAGACATATTTGTTATCTTCCATTATGTAACTAATATTCATTTTTTGCGCAATGGCGTAAAGTTCTTGGTTTTGTGCTTGATAGTCTTCATATTCAGTATTAAAACTATTAAAGTTTTTTTCAGAAAAATTATTTTTAGAGTATGTATGTTTTTTGGCTCCTCTAAAATAGTTGTAATAAAGATCAAGTATAAATCCATGTTTTTTATCTGAACGAGATGCATTACTTGAAATTACTGCAGAGGAATTCACTACGCTAAATATACTCACTTGAGATATAGTGGAGCTTGGATGGTAATCTTCTTTTGGAAGGATGATGACAAGACCATTAAAAACAGTTTCTACATTTGTAACTTTCCATTTTCCTTTTCCTTTATCATCGATTTTATAAACTTCTTCGATAATCTCAACATTAGACTCTGTAATATAAATATTTTTGTCAGGAAAATAAAATGTATCGTCAATATTGCTTCTAGAAGAATTTTTAATATTCGGATTTGAAAGATTATCTTGTACTTTATGTAAAAATGTTTTATTTGTAAAAACAATGTTATGTATAGCCGGGAAGAGCTTGTTGCTAATTATATCGATGTTTAAGTTGTATTTTTCTAGATAATGAGTAAATAATTTAGTTTTAAATTCTTTAGTGATGTTCCATGAATATTTAGCATAGGGCATAAGAATTGTAAAAATAATTAAAGCAACCTGCTCTAAGTAAACTTCCATCCTATCATCTAAAGAAGTCGGTGTGATAAATCCTAAAAAGGAGAAGCTGGCACTAAAAAGAGCAAGACCCCAATAAACACCGCCATGAATGATTAATGCTATAGCAAGAATCAGTAATGATATAACAAGAATGATTCTAGCATTCAATTTTAATGTTTCAAAATAACTTATAGAGACAATTTCAGAAGATTTTGTAAAATAGAACGATTTTATGAAAACAAATATATACAACCCAAATACGATAGCTATTATGGCTAAACCCATTCTAATCCTTGATAGTTTTTATAGAGAAATAAAATATTATTTAATTTTATGAAGGTGAGTAGAGGCTTGATACCTCTACAATTATAATGTTATCCACTAGTTATTCTGTGGGAAATTCTTTATCTAAGGAGTCTAAAGCTTGTTGAGATCTAAACTGCTGCCAAAGAGCATTGTCAGATTTAAAACTTGTTCTCACTGCGTCTTTCACCTCTTGATTCACACCTGATGCAGGAACTGCAACGAGCATGAACAATGTGCCAGACGGCGCATCCCAAGTGTCTATCCCTTTGGAGCCTTGCAGATCCACTTTTGCAAGCTGTTTTGAAACTGCAGTTGTGACTTGATCGACTGTTTCTTGAACCCCGTTTCCAGTGGTTCCGGTATAAACTTCAACCTTATCTTTCACCTGAGACTGGATTTGCTGTGCTAAATCACTACGTCCGTTTGCAAGAGCGACTCTTCTCATATGACCCATGCCTGCAGCACTTTTTGCAGCAATGCCGACACCTGCGTAATGGCCGTCAACAGTGGGGATGCAAGTCCACTTCGGAGCTTCCACACCTTCTTGCTTACAACCGAACTCATTGACAGATTCTGCTGTCACACTATTGATGTCAGCTGGTTTTGGGTCATCACTGCATCCACTGAAAGTTAAAACTGCAAAAGCAGTCACGGTGAGAGAGAGTAAAGTTTTTATCATTTTGTTTCCTTGGAATATATTGTCAGTATTCTAACATAAAATAGTGACCTGATTGTGTATAATACTTCTTATGAAATATTATGCTTATGAAAATTTTAGAATAGACACAAATGCTTTAATCCAAAAGGTGCAGGGTTTTAATCCAGAAGCTATAGTCGCTATTGCCAGAGGTGGAATGACCTTGGCTCATGCAATGGCAGAGGGTTTAAATATAAGAGATGTGCAGAGTATACGCACTGAACTTTATGACAAGGCACAAAAGCGGGACACCCTGAGTTTATTCGGCACTTGTGACTTTAGAGATAAAAAATTTGTTTTAGTTGTTGATGATATTGCTGACAGCGGCCAAACTTTAAAGGCCGTGATGGCCAGTTTAAAAAATTTGCATCCAAATGTAAGTTTTAAATCTGCCACATTGTTTTATAAAGAAAGTTCTGTCGCGGAACCGGATTTTTGGATCAATGAAGCAGATGATTGGATTGACTTTTTTTGGGAAAGTGATTTTAAAAGTTAAAAAGATTTATGTTTTTTAGAAAATTCTGTATCGTAAATATAGCCTGCTATATCTTTTAAAGTCTCTTTATCAAAGCCTAAAAGAGGCATGAGCTCATATTTTGCAATAGCATCGAGCATTATAGAAGTTTCTTCTTTTGGCTCTAAAACCCATTCTGACATAAAAGATACAAAATCTTCTCTTTGAGGAAAAGCTTGAAGGTAATGTTTTTTTATTTCATTTGTTGATGGGGCTGAGATGCTCATCTGTTCATGATGACAAGTGACACAATTTCCATGAAAAAGCAAACTTCTGTTATCTCCTGCAGTGAGTAAGCTTGTAAAAGCTAAAAATAAAAACAGTTGTTTCATCATAGATACTATTTTCTTGCGTCTTTTATCATCTCATAAGCTTGATTTATCTCTTGGGTTTTTGCCGTGGCTTCTTGCATATAAGCTTCACTTTTACCTTGGGATTTTATAATGTCGGGATGGTATTGTCTGACCAGTTTTCTATAGGCTTTTTTAATCACGCTCATCTCATCACTTTCATTCACGCCTAAAAGTTTATAGGCATCTGAAATACTTGCTTTTGGCTGTACGTTGTGCATCATTTTCTCAAACTGATCAAAAATAGCGTGGTAGGCATTTGGATCAAAATTGAATGCTTCGGCAATGGTTTGAAGTATTTCTTCTTCACTTTGACTCACTTCACCATCAGCAAAGGCAAGTTGAATTAAAAAGCCCATAAATTGTTGCTGTTTCGCCTTGTCTCGTCGTATAGTGTGCCCCAAGTCCTCTGCAACACCTTTGAGGTTATGCGGCATATCTTTTTGTTCAGCAAAAATCTCTTTTAAGATAGCTTTTGTTTTTTCAGGTTCTGGAAAAATAGCAGAGATATCATCAAACATTATCCCGATAAGTTCAGCTTCAAGTGCATCCACTTTTCCATCAGCCTTGGCCACTTTTGCAACGAGTGCGACAAACATACCGAGTTCGCTGTTTCCGATAGACTCTTTTGTCACAGTCATATTTTTGAAGGCTTCTTGTGTATACTCTTGTGTGTAAGATGAATAACTCTTAAATATATAGTAAAAAACAGCCCCTAAAATAGCGAATAAAATTATATTTCCCATGAAAATCCCTTAAATTTTTTTGGCAATTATACATCAAAGAAGTGAATGGGTATAATTGCATTTATGAAAAGAATAAGAGAATTAAATAAAGGTGTGCAGTATATGCTCATAGCATCTTTCACCTTTGC
>JACNLH010000123.1:0-22820 GCA_014381585.1 Candidatus Sulfurimonas ponti | reverse complement strand
AAAACTTCACCGATATTCACCGCCATATTTGCATGGATGTTTTTAAATGAAAAGCTATCAATCAAAGCATGGGGAGCTGTGGGCATTGGCTTTGTAGGGATAGTGCTGATAACACAACCGACAGGAATAGGCTTTTCAAAATATGATCTGCTTGGGATATTTTCCGGAGTGGGTGCAGCCTTGGCATACACTTCTATACGTGAGTTAAAAGACTATTACGATACACGTGCAATCGTACTCTCTTTTATGGGCATAGGAACATTGGGACCGATTATATTATTCCTTATTTCACCGTATTTGGATTTCCCTGAGCTTGATTTTATGCTTGGCACTTTTGTAATGCCACAGGGTGTAGTTTGGTTTTATGTCTTAGGAATGGGGGTTTTAGCAACCATCTCTCAAGTGCTGATGACAAAAGCGTATGGTGAAACAAAAGCTGGAATAGTTGGGGCTGTAAGTTACTCAAACATTGTTTTTTCCATTGCTGTTGGAATGCTTTTAGGCGATAGTTTACCAAGCTTTATAACATTTTGCGGGATTGCTTTAATTATTTTTGCAGGACTCATGGTTGCAAAGGCTAAGTAGAAGTTAATAGCTTTATGATATAATCATTTCCTATTTTTAAAGGGGTGAATGATGACCTTATTGACTGGACCGTGTGTTATTGAAAGTGAAGAAAACATTTTAAGAATCGCTGAGTCATTGAAGCAATACCATGAAGATGAAACGATAGACTTTTATTTTAAAGCGAGCTTTGATAAGGCAAACCGTACTTCTTTAGAAAGTTTTCGTGGATTAGGGATTGATGAAGGTTTAAGAATCTTACAAAAAGTTAAAGATGAGTTCGGTTATAAGATTGTCACCGATGTGCATGAGTCTACACAGGTTGCTCAAGTGGCCGAGGTTGTGGATATGTTGCAGATTCCGGCTTTTTTATGCAGACAGACAGACTTGTTGGTGGCTTGTGCGAAAACAGATAAAATTGTAAACATCAAAAAAGGTCAGTTTTTAAGCGGTTCAGCTATGGAGTATCCGGTTTTAAAAGTGCTTCAGACACGTGGATGCAATGAAGCCACGTATGAGAACTCTTTAAAGCATGGTGTTTATTTGTGTGAGAGAGGAAACTCTTTTGGATACGGAAATATGGTGGTTGACATGAGAAATCTTGTAACGATGCGAAATTTTGCACCCGTTATTTTTGATGCGACACACTCCGTTCAGATGCCAACAGCAGAGAATGGAAAAACAGGCGGAGACAGCTCAATGGTGCCATATCTGGCAAGCGGAGCTGCGGCAGTCGGAGTGGACGGTTTTTTTATGGAAACACATTTCGACCCGGCATGTGCATTAAGCGACGGACCGAATATGATAACGCTTGAAAATCAAAAAGCGTTAATAGAAAAAATTAAAAAAATACAAGCAATATAAAATAAAATTAAGGAATAAATGGATGAATTTAGTTGAAGGTAAGTTAAAAGTAGTAAATGGCAAGAAAATTGCAATCGTGAGTACAAGATGGAATCACTTCATTGTGGATAGATTGGTTGAAGGTGCTAAGGATGCATTTGATCGTCATGGTGGAAATGAAGAAGATTTAACACATGTTTTAGTTCCAGGTGCTTATGAGTTGCCAATGGTGGTGGATCAACTTTTAGCAACTGGAAAATACGACGCTGTTTGTGCACTTGGTGCTGTTATTCGTGGTGCCACTCCTCACTTTGACTATGTATCTGCTGAGGCGACTAAAGGTATCGCTTCTGTGTCTTTAGCGCATAGAAAACCGGTTTCATTCGGTCTTTTAACTACAGACACTATCGAGCAGGCGATTGAGAGAGCCGGAACAAAAGCCGGTAATAAAGGTTTTGAATCTATGACAGTGATTATTGAGTTACTTGACCTTTATGAGACTCTGTAGTGGCAACTAGACATCACGCCCGTATGGCAGTGGTTTCTCTACTGTACGCATATGATTTAGGAAATGGAAATATTGCCGAACACACTGCGGAGATTTTAGAAGAAAAAAAAATTCGTAATAAACAAAAAGATTTTGCACTTGCTTTATATGAAGGTGTGATGGAAAATCTTCCAGTTTGTGATGAAGCGATTATTAAACATCTAAAAGAGTGGGACTTTGAAAGACTTGGTGCTATCGAGAGAGCTACACTTCGTCTTGCATCTTATGAGATTCTTTTTGGTGAACTTGATTCTGCTGTTGTTATCAATGAAGCTGTTGAGATTACAAAAGCATTTGGAACAGAACAGTCTCCTAAATTTATCAACGGTGTTTTAGACGCAATATCAAAAGATAAACCTGAGTAAATCTTTATGAAATTCGTTTTATTTCTTTTGCTTTTGAGCTCTCACCTTTTTTCAGCAAATGAATGTATTAAATGCCATGAAGGTTTAGAGCACATCCGTCATGGAAGTTCCGGTATGATGCAGGCTATTTTAGAGGTGGCAGATAAAGCCGGACATAAAGGCAATGATTGTATTGTCTGTCACGGGGGCAACCCAAAGCAAAAAAGTAAAAAATATGCGCATCAAGGGACGGTGAAGTATTTCAAAGAAAATGAAGGTCCTAAAGAATTTTATCCCGCTCCAGGCTCTACGTGGATAAACCAAAATACTTGTGGTATGTGTCATCAAGAGCAAGTCTCCGCTCAGATGAACTCTCTTATGATGACAGAACAGGGGAAGATTCAAGGTGCGCTTTGGAGTTTTGGTGCAAAAAATGGTTATAAGCACGATATAGGAAACTATAAAACAAAAAATCCTGATGATCCTCATAAACGTCTTGGCACTGATAAATATAAAAAATACATGTCAAAATTAGCTTTAATGGAACCCCAGGCATTTCCAAGTGAGATGAAAGAACTTCCCCGTGCCCCAACTGCTGAGGAAGTTGAAAAAGACCCATCTTTAGCAGTGTATACTTATCTTCGCCAAGAGTGTTTACGTTGTCATACCGGTTCTAAAGGTCGTCAAGAACGTGGTGATTATAGAGGAATAGGGTGTGCATCTTGTCATATTCCTTACTCAAATGAAGGTTATTATGAAGGTGGAGATAAGTCCATCGACAAAAAAGAACGTGGTCACCTTTTAGTTCACTCCATTCAGTCTTCCCGTGATGCAAAAGTTAAAGTGCATGATGTGGAGTATTCAGGTGTTCCGGTTGAGACTTGTTCGACTTGTCACAACCGTGGAAAGCGCATTGGAGTTTCGTATCAGGGTTTGATGGAAAAAGCGTATAATTCACCTTATGATGATGAGGGGAACGGACAGCCGAAACTGCATACAAAACGCTATATGCATATGCAATCAGATATTCATTTTCAAAAAGGGATGTTATGTCAGGATTGTCACACTTCAAATGATATGCACGGTGATGGTTTCTTAGGCGGAGCGAATGCTGCAGCTGTTGAGGTTGAATGTCAGGATTGTCACGGGACAACAAAGGCATATCCTTGGGAATTGCCCTTAGGTCTTGGCGATGAGTTTAACACAACGCAGGCAAGCGGTGAAGCCCGTGGAGTCACATCCACAGTCGCGGAGTATCTTAAAAAAGGGAGTGTGAGTGAGCCTCGTGATGGTTACCTTATCACAGCACGCGGAAATCCCTTCACTCATGTTGTAAAAGACGACACAGATATTATGGTGCATTTAGCCAGCGGAAAAGATATAAAGCTTACACCGCTTAAAAAACTAAAAGAGACAGATAAACTTTCACCAAAAGGTCTTTTGGCAATGGATTCTATTGCTTCTCACACAGAGGAGATGGAGTGTTACACTTGCCACGCAGCCTGGGCACCTCAGTGTTATGGATGCCATGTCAAGATTGATTACTCTAAGGGTAAACAAAACCCGGATTATCTTAAAGCTTCACATGACCATGATATTTATGGAAAAACAGGCGGGATGAAAGATATGAGAATATATCTGGTTGATGGAGCTGTGACGGAGACAAGAAGTTTTATGCGTTATGAAGACCCGCCTCTTGCCCAAAACGGTGAAGGACGTATTTCGCCCACTGTTCCTGGATGTCAAACAACTATCACAGTTATAGGAAAAGATGGAAAAGCACTTTTAAAGAACCATATATATAAAGTGAAAAACGTCGAAGGAGCGGGTGAAGAGGGACAAAATGCTATAGATATGGCACCGATTCAGCCACACACCATCTCTAAAGAGGGAAGAAGTTGTGAGTCTTGCCACACCACACCAAAAGCTATGGGAATGGGTATTGGCGGAAGTAAAAGCACTATGGATCCCTCTTTGAGTACAATCACCGATATAATGACAGCGGATGGAAAAGTTTTACCGACAATTGTTGATGAACAGATGCCGGCAATTGCCAATTTAAAATATGATTATTCTAAATTTTTGGATGAGAATGGAACGCAGTTGCAGACAGTCGGACATCACTGGACACTTTCAGCCCCTTTAAGTAAAGAACAACGTGATAAACTCGATAGAAGCGGAGTGTGTTTTTCTTGCCATATGGATATCCCAAAGGGGAATCTTGCTGTTTCTGTTATGGCACACATGGCGGATATGGCTGAAGTGCAAATTGACAATAAGACACATAAAAAAATCGTGAATAAGTCACTTAATATTAGCGCATGGATACAATTTATAGTTGGATTTATAGCAGTTCTTTTACTAAGCTATGGTATATATTTAAAATTTTTAAAGAAACACCCACAAAACCCAAGAAATGAAGGATGGAAATAATGAAAAAAATAGTACTATTGTGTCTCTTAGGCATAAGTTTAATAGCAAATGAAATAATCACTAAAGAAAGCATGTGCAGTGTTGATAAGACTATGTTAAACATTAAAGGTCTGGTTGAAGCAAGGGGATTGAGAGTTTTCACTATTGTAAATCATCAAGAAAATGCAGACTTGGTGAGTTTGAAAATGCCTGAGTCAAAACTTATTATATTTGGAAACCCTAAACTTGGAACATCTTTTATGCTAGAAGAGATGCAAACAGGGTTGGATTTACCGATGAAAATCTTAGTGTATAAGGACAAGGATTCAAAAGTGAAAATGGCATATAGAAACGGAACATGGTTGGTGAAAGAACATAAGCTTTCTATATCTTTTGATGAATCCAAAATCAATAAAGCTATCGATAAGATAACAGATAAAGCTGGAATATGTACAAACGACTAACAAAAGAAGAGGCACTTGACTTAATAAGAAATGCCGACTTAAACACACTTGGAAAAATGGCCAGTGCAAGAAAAAAAGAGCTTCATCCAAAAGGAATAACAACTTTTGTAATAGATAGAAATATCAATTACACAAATATTTGTTGGGTGGATTGTAAATTCTGTGCATTTTACAGACATGAAAAAGATGCTGATGCTTACGTGCTTACTTTTGATGAAATAGATGCAAAGATAGATGAACTTTTAGAAATAGGCGGAACACAAATCCTTTTTCAAGGCGGAGTCCACCCTAAGCTCAAAATTGGGTGGTATGAAGATTTAGTTGAACATATCCATACAAAATATCCCACTATCACTATTCACGGTTTTTCTTCTATTGAGCTTGATTTTATCGCAAAAGTGTCTCGTATAACTATACAAGAAGTACTCACTAGGTTAAAAGCAAAAGGTTTAGCTTCTATTCCGGGTGCCGGTGCTGAAATACTTTCTGATAAAGTGCGTGATATTATCGCACCTAAGAAGATAGATGCAGAGGTATGGGTGAATGTGCATCGTCAGGCGCATAAACTGGACATCATGAGCACAGCCACTATGATGTATGGGACAGTTGAATCTGATGAAGACATCATAGAACATTTCGATATGATAAGAAATCTTCAAGACGAGACCGGCGGTTTCAGAGCTTTTATCATGTGGAGTTTTCAAGGTAAAAACACTGAGCTCTTAGCACAAATCCCGGACATGGAAAAACCATCTTCAAACAGGTACTTAAGACTTTTGGCAGTGGCAAGACTCTACCTTGACAATGTGCCGAATATTCAAAGTTCATGGGTCACACAAGGTCCTTATATAGGCCAAATGGCTTTACGTTTCGGTGCGAATGATTTAGGTTCAACTATGATGGAAGAAAACGTTGTAAGTTCAGCAGGTGCAGCGTATTCAATGGCAAAAGAAGAGATGATTCACCTCATAAATGATATCGGTGAAGTGCCTGCAAGACGCAATACGGCATATGAGACATTAGAGATATTCAATTAATGAAATATTTTATAACATTATTACTATTAGGACAAATAATTATGGCAGCAACTATACAACATATTGAAGTCAACGGTTTAAAAATACCTTTGATTTATGAAGAAGACAAGAGACTTCCATTAGCAACTATGCAGTTTACATTCACCAATGCCGGAAGCATCACAGACACTGATAAGCCCGGACTTGCAAAGGTGAGTGCCAAAGTGATGAACGAAGGTACAAAAGCATTGGGTTCTTCTGCTTTTGCAGAAGCATTGGAGTCTAAAGCTATCCATATTTCAGCCTCAACAGGAGCGGAGACTTTTGTAGTGGAGGTCGGCTCTTTAACTGAGCATTTTGACGAAGCATTGGGATATTTTGAAGCTCTGTTAAAAGACCCGAATTTAACCAAAGAGGCTTTAGATAAGGTGAAAACGACAACTATTGGCGGACTCAGCAGAAAAGAGAATGATTTTGATTATATTGCATCCAATGAGCTTAAAGCTGTTTTGTTTGAAGGGAGCACCTTGGCAAATCCATCTTCTGGAACAATCGAGAGTGTGAAAAGCATAGAGATTGATGATGTGAAAGATTTTATAGAAAAAAATATCATTAGCTCTAAACTCATTGTTGTTTTAGGTGGAAGTGTGGATTTAGAGGCTGTAAAGAAAAAGATAGCTACGATAATCAAAACACTTTATAAGGGTAAGCAAACACAAGTCAAGCATCATACTGTGGTGAAAGAAGCTAGAGACTCTGTCTTAAAAAGAGAGACAGAACAAGCCTATGTTTATTTTGGATCACCTTATAATATGAAAGCGGATGATGAAGATTATTATAAGTCTAGAGTGGCCACTTATATCTTAGGAACCGGCGGTTTCGGTTCACGTCTGATGGAAGAGATACGTGTCAAACGCGGTCTTGCATACTCAGCCTATGCAAGGGTGAATATAACAAAATCGAGCTCATATATGACAGGGTATCTGCAAACTAAATTAGAATCCATGGATGAAGCTAAAGAAACTGTCAAAGAAGTGATTGCAAAATTTGTGAAAAAAGGCGTGACGCAGGAGGAGTTAGAGCAAACGAAAAAGTTTTTACTCGGAAGTGAACCTCTAAGAGTTGAAACTATGAACCAAAGACTCAACCGCACTTTTATGGAATACTATAAAGGTCAAGAACTTGGTCATTCTGCTGAAGAACTTAAAAAAATACAAAAGTTAGAACTTAAAGATTTGAATGATTTTATCAAAAAACATACAGAGGTTTTAAACCTGAGTTTTGCGATAGTTACAAAATAATCTTTCAATTAATATGTCATTATGCCAAGTTTTTTCACTTGGCATAATATTTTAGTATAATCCTCTTATGAAATATTCAAAAGAGATAGAGACAAAATTTTCTAAACTTGGGATAAGCAGCTTTAGTGAGTTGGCTTTAATCATTCCACATTCTTATGAAGATTTTCGTATTTCAGACACACTTCAAACTCATAAATTTCAACTTATCGATGCAACGGTTGAATCCGTGTTCCGTGCTCCAAACTCCATTCAGATAACTTTTTTCGCACATAATTTCGGCCATACAGTGACAGGTGTCCTTTTCCGTCCAAAACCTTATATGATGCATCAGTTTAAGGTTGGTGAGCGAGATTACTATTATGGAATGATAGAGTGTAAAACCGGCTCTTGCAGTATGAGTATGCCAAGAAAAGTGACAACAGTCGGGGCTATTACACCAAAGTATAAATCAGCTCTTAGAAATGATGTGATGGGACGTTTTATTTCTAAATATCTCACAGAAGAAAATTTAGAGTCTGAAGGTTTGAATAATAGAGTTATAACAGAAGTTCTAAAGTTGCACAATCCTACAGATGAGCTTTTTCATAACACAGAATTAGGTGAAGATGTTCTTTATGTTTTAAAGTATATTGAACTCCATTGCTACATGAAGCGATTAGCAGGAAAAAGACGTTACTTTGAAGCGAATATATCTAAAGAGTCCAGTTATGAAGAATGGGCGAAAACGCTTCCCTTCACCCTCACAAAAGAGCAAGTCTCAGCAATAGAAGATATAAAAAGTGATTTCTCAAAAGAGGTCGCTTCAAAGCGAATGCTTGTGGGGGATGTCGGGAGTGGAAAAACTATGGTCATATTGGCAAGTGCTGTAATGATGTATCCAAGCCGCTCCATTTTGATGGCCCCGACAACTATCTTAGCAAAACAGCTTTTTGAAGAGGCACAAAAATTTCTTCCAAGTCTCAAGTCCACTTTAGTGACAAATAAAACAAAAAAAATAGATTTGAGCGAATTTGATTTCATTATAGGCACGCATGCCCTTTTGTACAGAGAACTCCCTCGTGCTGATTTAGTGATGGTGGATGAGCAACACCGTTTTGGAACGCAACAGAGAAATATGCTTGAAAAACTGGTAAGTGAAGGTGAAAAGAAACCGCATTTTCTACAGTTTTCTGCAACTCCGATTCCCAGAACACAAGCGATGATAGAGACCGCAAATATTGATGTGAGCTTAATCACATCCACTCCCTTTGAAAAAGATATAAAAAGTGAAGTTATACATAAAAGTGATTTTACAGATTTACTAAGTCATATTCGTACTGAAATTGAAAAAGGAAATCAGATTCTTTTAGTCTATCCTCTTGTGGAGCAAAGTGAAATGATTGATTATCAAAGCATAGAGGAAGCTAGAGGCTATTGGGAGAAAAATTTTGAAAATGTATATGTGACGCATGGAAAAGATAAGGATAAAGAACAGGTTCTACTCGACTTTCGAGAATCAGGAGATATATTGATTGCAACCACTGTTGTCGAAGTCGGTATATCACTTCCAAGACTTACAACTGTGGTGATAGTTGGAGCAGAGCGTTTAGGTCTCTCAACACTTCACCAATTACGTGGCCGTGTCAGCAGGACAGGTTTAAAAGGTTATTGCTATTTATATACAAATCAAAACACTTCTGAGCGACTTGATAAGTTCGTAGACACTAAAAGCGGATTTGATATTGCAAACTTGGATTTAAAGTTTAGAAAGAGTGGGGATTTACTCAAAGGTTCCACTCAAAGCGGAAGTCAATTTAAGTGGATTGATTTAGCTGAAGATGAAGAGATAGTTGGTGAAGTAAAAAAAGATTTAGGTATTTAGTGTAGAATTACATTTTAAACAAATTGAGACGTGCTTATTAAAAGCAACAAAGTTGCGTGGACCCTCTGTCAAAGAGAACAAAGCGTTAGCGTAAGAAAGGGAATTACTTCCCTTCCTGTGACAAAGGATAATAGATGTGGGCAACAGCAAGACATATATTGGTGGATACAGAAGAAAGATGTAATGAGATTAAAGCAGAGATAGAAAACGGTTTAGATTTTGGTGAAGCTGCAAAGGCAAATTCAAATTGCCCTTCATCTAGAGATGGCGGAGACTTAGGTAAATTTGGACCGGGGCAAATGGTGCCGGAATTTGATAAAGCGATTTTTTCCGGTGATGTTGGTGTTTTATATGGTCCGATTGAGACACAATTCGGGTTTCACCTTATAGATATAACTGGCAGAGGTTAAGTGTTCAAGTGGTGAAAGTAGCTGCAATTCAGATGCGTATGGGTGAAGATAAAACTTCAAATGTTCAAAAAGCTAAGGACTTTGTAAGGGAGTCAGCTAAAAACGGTGCGCAGATAATACTTTTGCCAGAATTATTTGAGAGTCTTTATTTTTGTAAAGATATGGACTCAAAATATTTTTCATTTGCCTCTGCACTTGAAAATAATTCCCTAATAAAACAATTCTCTAAGTTGGCAAAAGAGTTGCATGTTGTTATATTAGTAAGTTATTTTGAAAAAGCCAAAGAAGAGTATTTTAACTCTTTGGTCGTAATAGATGCAAGCGGTGCAGTGATGGATAACTACCGTAAAACACATATCCCGGATGGCCCGGGGTATGAAGAAAAATTTTACTTCAAACCAGGCGATACAGGCTTTAAAGTTTGGGACACGGCCTATGGAAAAATCGGAGCAGGAATTTGCTGGGATCAATGGTTTTGTGAAACAGCACGTGCTTTGACACTTAAAGGTGCCGAAATTCTTTTCTTTCCAACTGCCATAGGAAGTGAGCCTGAGATTGGACTTGATTCAAAAGAGCATTGGCAAAGAGTGCAAATGGGTCATGCTGCCACAAACACAGTCCCTGTTGTTGTGGCAAACAGAATCGGTGAAGAAATTGGAGAGAGTTGTTCTCTCACCTTTTACGGCTCATCGTTTATCACAGACTATACAGGTGAAAAGATTGCAGAAGCAAGCCGGGATAAAGAAGAGATAATCTATGGTGAATTTAACCTGCAAGAGAATGCCAAGCAAAGAAAATACTGGGGATTGTTAAAAGACAGACGGCCTGATTGTTATGATGATATCACATAAGTGAGCGAAATAAATATTTTTATCCTCTTTTAGCGGGTTTATTCAGAATATTTGATATAATATTTACAGAACGAGGCCTACTTCAAGGGGGTTTTAATGAAATTTATTAATAAGTATTTATTTATAACAGCTATTTTTATTGTCATCTTTATCAGTGTGGCGGTGTTGTTGAAGATAGAAGTTGAGTCATTTGCCATATATGAAGCCAATGTGAAACTAGACAGGGTTTTGACAAATCAAAAGGCTTTGCATGGCTATATAGAAGATGAACTCAAGCCTGTCATTTATAAACTTAAAAGTGAGAAAAAACTTTATGAAGAGTTTTTTAATCCAAAAGTGTTATCTTTCACTTATATTGCAAGAAGTGTTTATGAGATAGAGAATAAGCTTTATAGAAAAAATGATAAGCCGGAATTATATTATAAACTCGCAGCCACCAACCCAAGAAATGGTTTAAACAAGGCTACAGAATTTGAGCAAGAGTTAATCGATAGATTCAACAAAGATAAAAATCTGAGAGAGTATAAAAATCTAACAGATGTTGATGGTAAAAAGTATCTTTTCTTTGCTAAACCGGTGACTCCAAATAAAGCAAGTTGTTTAAAATGTCATAGTGATCCAGAAATCGCACCCCAAGAGTTACGCACCATGTATGGCGATGTGAAAGGATTTCATGAAAAGTTAGATGATATCAGAGCTATTTTATCTATAAAAATTCCACTGGCATCTGAATTAAGATATGGTCATGAGTACTATATTAAATTACTTAGTATCATCTTCTTTGCATTGTTGATTGTATATATAAGCATCATATATTTATTAAGAAGACTAGATAAAAAGAATGAAGCACTCTATAAACTCGCTACAATCGATCAATTGACTCAACTCTCAAACAGAAGAGAGTTTGATAAAGATATATATACCTCAATCATTAAAGCACAAAGAGAAAAAAGCAGTTTAGTTTTACTTATGATGGATATTGATCATTTTAAAAATATCAATGATACATTCGGGCATCAAATAGGGGATGAGATTCTTATCGGAGTTGCTAAAATAATACAAAACAGTACAAGAGAATATGATAAATCTTACAGAGTCGGCGGTGAAGAATTCACGGTTATTTTAAAAGATATTGATAAATCAGAAGCCCGTTCTCTTGCAGCTAGAATTAAAGATGATGTTGAGACGTTCTACAGTGTTGATAAAAAGATCACCTTAAGCCTTGGAATGTGCGAGTATAATCAAGAAGATGATGCAACACTCTTTTATAAAAAAGTGGATGATGCTTTATACAGGGCAAAGGAAAATGGTAGAAATGTACTTTATGAGTGTAAAGAAAGTTAGAATAAAACTTTTTAAGAGTTCTTTAGTTCATTAAGTTTTTCTTTACCTTTTTTAATATGAAAAGTGATAAGACTTAACTCTTCTTTGATTAGGTCTCTTTTTTCTTGATTTGTCTCAAACTCCAACTCACTTAAAATTTGAACTCTTCTTTTTTTAAGTTTTTGAAGAAGTGTTTTAAGGGACTTTTTTTTGCCTACATGCTCAAAGTTTTTCATATTTAATGATTCAAGCACACTTTGTATAAATCTTTTAACACCCATTTTCAATCCTTTTTTTCTAAGATTTCATCTATATCATTTTGTTCTATTGTCAATTCATCGTGAAGCTTGTTTAAATCACTATGCTTATCGATGAATAAAATCTCTGCCATATTAGCAAGCTTGTTGCTGATATTATAGGCATAAACACTGTCGTTCATCAGTGAAGTTGCCATTTCGTTTGTTATAAGTCTATTTCTAATCAGGTTGTCTAAAGCACCGTTGGCAACAATATCATGTTTTGTAGCGTGTAGTCTAACTTTTGACAGTAACAATAGGGTTACATCTTCTTCGTCGGTGGTGGCGATAATATTTATGTTTCTTAGTAAAGAAGCCAAATTCAAGCGAATATCAAAGTATTCTTTTTTTATATACTCGTTGGGATGTGAGGAGTATTTTACAATGTTTTTTTGAAGATGTTTGGTGTTTTTTACAGCTTCAACCAGATTTCTGTTGGCTAGTTTTAGATTGTAGAGCTCTTCAATGTATTTAGCATCCATATTGGACTGTGCTTTAGCAGAAAAATCTATGATTTCACCGTATATATTTTTGATTTTATGTTGGTAGAATTTATCTATATCAATATACTTTCTTGCATACTTTTCTTTTATGACTTCTTCAAGGTTCATAGCAGAAACTAATTTACTGCGTTTGAAATTCAGACCATGGCATATGATTTCAAATGTGTTGTCATAGAGGTGTTTTGTCTCACGAATGATAGCAGCCATTGCAGTGTCAGGAAACTCTAAAACAGAATTATTGAGGTATTTGACCTCATCAAAATCAATCTCATCACCTGTTGGTTTAGTTGTGAGAGTTTTTTCTAAAAACGCAACAAGAGTATTGATAAATGGGATCATAACAACCACGCCTAAGGTATTGAATATAGTGTGAAATATTGCCAGCTTCAAAGTATAGTCATTATCTTCTATACCGAATTTTAAAGCGGTGTAATCCACCAAATACATGATTTGGTAGATAAATATAATTGCAATGAAACCGGTGACGAGATTAAAAATAAGGTGAGCTGCCGCTAAGCGTTTTCCTTCTATATTTGAGCTCATAGCACCTATGATAGCTGTGATTGTTGTACCAACATTTGCACCGATAGCAAGCGCTAAAGCATTCTCATAACTAATCTGTCCAGCAGCAAGTGCCGTGATGATGAGCACAAGTGTGGCGTGCGAGGATTGCATAACAACAGTCGCAAAAATCCCTATAAAGGTGAAGATGAAAAGACCTTTATAGCCTCCAACCGAGTAGCTTGAGAGGTCAATAGTGGCTTTAAACGCTTCAAAACCGTCTTTCATATAATGGATACCCAAAAATAAAAATCCAAGACCAGTTAAGATATAACCTAAACCTTTGAGTGCGGTGGTCTTTTGAAAGATAAGTATAATTCCAAAAACCAACATAGGCATAGCATAAGCTGCAATATCCACTTTCAAACCATAAGCGGCAACCAGCCAAGCACCGGTTGTGGTTCCAAGATTCGCACCGAACACAATACCGATAGCTTGAGAAAGACCTAAAAGTCCGGCTCCCAAAAAAGATATTGTAAGAACAGAAACTAAAGAGCTTGACTGCATAATGCTTGTGGAAAGAATACCAAAGCCTATACTTTTGTAGAGTTTATCTGTTGATTTTTTAAGGATTGTATCGAGCATACCGCCTGTGAAAGATTTAAAACCTTGTTCTAAAGAGAGCATCCCAAAAAGAAAAATAGCTATACCTGCTGCAATCTCTTTAAAGTTGGGACTCTGCCAAAATGCATATCCAAGCCCTATAAGAACCAAAGGTAAAAATATATTTTTTGACATCAGTTAAACCTTTTTAGTATTAGTTCTTCAAGTTCTTCTAAAGGGGCATTTGTTATGTCGGTGAATTGAGTTTTATTGAATGTTTGCTGTCTTTTAGCGAGTTGTCCTGTATGTATAGAGATCTTCTCTAACATTTCATCTTTATCAGCCAGACCATCTAAAAATTCTAAAACTTCAACTATACCTATACTTCGCATAGAATGCGGCAATCTGGTGTATTTTTGTTCAAGATAGCAGACTTCATCTATGAGGCCCGCATCTAGCATTTTTTTTGTTCTAAGGGCTATTCTCTTTCTTAAAAGATCTCTATCCACATCAATGTTGAAAATATCCAAGTTCTCGATAATCGGCTTTGGAGGATTGAGTTTAAACCACTCCGTTGGTGAAAGATTGGAGGCTCTATAAATAAGTAAAGCTTTTTCGATTCGGTAGCTATCATTTTTATCTATATTTTTCATATAGTTTGGATCTAGCTCCTTGAGCAGTTTGTAGCAGTTTTGTACATTTGTAAGTTCTTCTTTGACATCTTTAGAAATCTTTTCTGTGATAAGTGGTATATCTGATAAACCTTGAATTAAAGATTTCAAATAAAAAGAAGTTCCACCGACAATGACAAGATTTTTAGAGTCTTTTTTACATCTTGCTAGAAGTTCTTTGTAAAGATATATAAAAATATCCACACTGAAATGTTCATTCGGATATAAAACGTTTATGCCAAAGTGTTCTACACTCTCAAGCTCTTCTTTAGAAGGTTTAGCAGAGACTATATCTATCTCTTTATAGATGCTGAGTGAATCAATCGAAAGTATGTAAGCATTGATTTTCAAAGCAACTTTAATAGCTAAATCGCTTTTGCCTGAAGCAGTCGGGCCTATGATGGCAAGTTGTTTTATCTCTTTTTTCATGGGCAAATTATATCATTTTAAAACAAGTTTAGCTAAAATAAGAGCAAATAATAATTATAGGGAAAGCGCTTGGAAAGAATCATTCAAAAAGCAAAAGATTTTAACGAACTTGTGATGTTCGAACATTCGATTTTTTCTCTTCCATTTATTTTTATAGCTATGCTTGTGGCGGCGGATGGCTGGTTTGGCTGGTGGCTTCTTGTTATGGGTGTTGTGGCTGCAGTGAGTGCAAGAAACTTTGCAATGGGTGTGAATCGTTACACAGACAGGGACATTGACGCAAAAAACCCGCGGACAGAAAACAGACCGAATGTTGATGGGCGTATAAATGCATCCTCAATTTTGATTTTTGCAGTTATCAATGCGATAGTTTTTGTAGCAGTCGCATATATGATCAACTCTTTAGCGTTCATGTTGAGCATACCGATTTTAATCGTTCTTGGGGCTTATTCTTATTTTAAGAGATTTTCTTCATTTGCACATATTATCCTTGGTGTTTCGCTTGGTCTTGCTCCTATCGCCGGAGTGGTGGCTGTAAGTGCAAGTGTTCCGGCATGGTCTTTTATCCTGAGTCTGGGTGTGATTTTTTGGGTTGCAGGCTTTGATTTGCTTTACTCGCTTCAAGATATGGATTTTGACAAAGAAAACAACCTTCACTCAATCCCCTCTAAATACGGTTCAGATGCGACACTTTTAATTTCATCATTTTTTCACTTTTTAACAGTGCTTTTTTGGGCCTTGTTTGTCTGGGTGGCCGGACTTGGTGTTTTTGCATTTATAGCTGTGCTTGCCAGTGCTGTTATGCTAAGCTATGAGCATTATTTGGTTAGAAAAGATTTCACACAAATAGACCGCGCATTTTTCACCGTTAATGGTTATTTAGGAATAGCATTTTTAATTTTAATCATTTTTGATAAGGTATTTTAATGGAACCCCGTTTAATTCAAGCACCGATCAGTATCACTTTTTCTCAAGCAGATGTGAATCCGCAGATGTATGAAAGAGAGTATCATCAGCTAAGTGAATCTGAAGATAACGCTATCAACCAATGGTTGAAGTTGGCAAAAGCACGTGGTGAGACTTCTGATACAGATCCGGTTTTACTCAACCTTATAGTTGAACTTCATAATAAGATAGATGCTTTAGAACTATTTTTAAAAGATGAAGAGCCCCAGAGGATACCTTTAACTGTTGAAGCACATATCGATGCGATAGGTTTTGAGCACTTTAATCTTTCAGATGCACTCTTAGATAAAGATGTAGAGTATTATGGCCGAATAGAAATGCCTGTGCATCCTAAAAGGGATGTAGGTGTGTTTTTTAAGGCCCAGAGTGAAACTTTAGCAAAAATAACACGTATACATGACAGAGATGAGAAAGAATGGGGTGCTTATATGACAGCACGGGAACGTGTTTTAATTAGAGAAGCAAGAGAGAAAAAATAGTGCCGATAGATTTTAATTTACAGAACTTTTTTAATGTTGAATATATTTTAGTCGGTATGGCCGCTCTTATTTTATATCTTCTTTACTATGTGTATACAAAAGATGCCCAATATAGCAGAAACATCCGCTCTGTAGCCTCAGTGGTGGAAGAGCTAAACCGTGAGATTTATTATCTCAAAAAAAATATGACGGAAACTCAAAAATCTATTCAAAAAAATAAACGAGGTATGAGTGATCAAGAGATTTATGAAGAGATAGAGAGAAGTGTGTATGATATGGTGCAACCGCTTTCCCTAGGCTTCAAACAACTTCAAGAGAATATCGTTACGATAGATTCACAGATTGAATCCCGTGTTTCTTCTATAGAAAACGGAGTGAAACAATTTTCTATTCCCAACTCTGTTAATGGAAATGATGATGAAAAAATTATTTCATTATACAAACAGGGGATCACGCTTGAAACTATTTCAAAAGAGTTGAATATCTCGCAGCCAGAAGTGGAATTTGTTTTAAAAATCAATAAGTTGAAATAAATGGCAGATAGAAAACTTTTCGCATTAGTCTCAACCTTAATAGGTATGAGTATTATTCTCTCTTACTCATTGTCCACATATACGACACTTTTATTTGATGTGAATGAGTTTCATTTTGTGATCAGGCAGTCTATCTTCGGTCTTGTAAGTATTTTTGTGATTTGGATATTGGCACAACTTGATCCGGATAAATGGCTCACACCGATAGGTTTTATCCTTTTTTTAGGGGCTGCTGGTTTGATGATAGCTATGCCTTTTTTACCAGAGTCTATTGTCCCTGCAGTGGGCGGAGCGAAGAGATGGATTAAGGTTGCAGGGTTTTCACTCGCACCTGTGGAGTTTTTCAAGATTGGATTTGTTTATTTTTTAGCGTGGAGTTTTTCTAGAAAGCTAGGTTATCACGATGGTATGGGCTTAATTAATGAGTTTAAAAGATTCACTCCCTATGCACTGGTTTTTGTGCTTGCGATGTTTATTATTGCTTTTGTGCAAAGTGATTTAGGTCAGGTTGTGGTCCTTGGTTTGACTCTTCTTTTTATGCTGATGTTCGCTGGGAGCAGCTTTCGGTTTTTTCTCACAATCCTTTCCACGGTGATGGTGTTTTTTGTTTTTTTTATTGTCACGGCAGAGCATAGAATCTTACGTATTAAATCTTGGTGGGCCCTGGCACAAAATTCAGTGCTTGAACTTTTTCCAGATTCAATTGCTGAGCAGTTGCGTGTGCCGACAGAGGTGGAACCATATCAGATAGGGCATTCTTTAAATGCTATTCATAATGGCGGCTTTTTTGGAACAGGTATAGCAAACGGCACTTTTAAACTAGGTTTTCTCTCAGAAGTGCATACCGATTTCATCTTAGCTGGGCTTGCAGAAGAGTTTGGCTTTTTTGGAGTTGTTTTTGTGGTCTTTATCTTTATGTGGATGTTGCAAAGAATTTTTAAAGTGGCAAATCGAACACATGATGATGCAATATATCTTTTTAGCATAGGCATAGGTTTACTTTTATCCTTTGCATTTTTAGTGAACGCATACGGTATTAGCGGTATTACACCGATTAAAGGTATTTCAGTGCCCTTTTTAAGTTATGGGGGCTCTGCAATTCTCGCGGCTTCCATAGGAGTGGGGATGGTGCTAATGGCATCTAAAAAAGCAGATATGAGTAAAAAAGGAAATGTGTAAATGAAACTGTGTATAACCGGTGGTGGAACAGGCGGGCATTTAATGATTGCCCGAGCTTTACTTGAGTCAGCGGTGCAAAAAGGGCATGAGGTTATCTTTATAGGCTCCACTCATGGACAAGATCAAAAATACTTTGCTAAAGACAGTAAGTTCAGCGCAGTCTACTTTTTACATACCACGGGTGTGGTGAATCAAAAAGGTTTAGGAAAAATAAAGGCTCTTTATAAAGTCCTTCAAGCTTTTTTTCGTGCACGAAAAATATTAAAAGAACATGAGATTGAAGCTACATACAGTGTTGGAGGTTTCTCCGCAGCTCCTGCATCATTGGCAAGTTTAAGTAAAAAGACACCGCTTTTCATTCATGAGCAAAATGCAGTGGAGGGGAGGTTGAATTCTTTGCTAAAGCCTTATGCTAAGAGATTTATTTCTGCCTATGATACAACTTCACCAATAAAGGGCTATCCGGTTGAAGAAGTGTTTTCAAAAACTGCAAGACTTAGAAAAGAACTAAAGAGTATCATCTTTTTAGGCGGTTCTCACGGGGCCCGAGCTATTAACGACTTAGCGCTGAGTGTATGTCAGGAGTTGACAAAACGCAATATTAAGATACTCCACCAAGCTGGCGAGAATGATTTTAAACGTGTGGAAGAAGAATATAAAAATCTAGGTGTGGAGCTTGAACTTTATAGTTTTACAAATGAACTGGCATCTCTGATAGAGCGAGCTGACTTTGCAGTGAGCAGAGCAGGTGCGAGCACGCTTTGGGAACTCACAACAAATGGATGTCCGGCTTTTTATGTCCCGTATCCTTATGCAGCAGGAGACCACCAGTATCATAATGCAAAATTTATAGTGGATAATAATCTAGGATGGTGCGAGCGTGAGGGAGAAAATTTGCGGGCAGCATTTTTAAAAACTCTTGATATGGATTTAGAAGAAAAAAGTAAAGCCTTAATGGAATATGCAAGTGCAGATGTTGCTTCGCAGATGATAGATGATATACAATGGAGTTTAAATGATTAAAGAAATTGCACAAACAATAGTTGATCTGATTTTTGACTGGGGATACTTGGGAATATTTTTACTTATGGCAGTTGAGAGTTCGTTTATTCCTTTTCCGAGTGAGATTGTACTTATTCCCGCAGGATATTTAGCTTCAAAAGGCGATATGAATTTCGGACTCATTATGGCCAGCGGTTTAGGCGGTTCTATGCTTGGGGCATTTGTGAATTATTATCTTGCACTATTGCTGGGACGCAGGATACTTATGAGATATGGAAAGTATTTTTTTATAAGTGAAGAGAGCATGCTGAAAATGGATAATTACTTTGTCAAACATGGGGCAATTTCCACTTTTATAGGAAGACTGATTCCCGGTGTTCGCCAACTTATATCTATTCCTGCGGGACTTTCTCATATGAATTTAGCGGTGTTTTCAACATATACTGCTTTAGGTGCGGGGATTTGGGCTTTGATTTTAGTCGGTTTAGGATATTTTATCGGTGAAAATCAAGAGTTGATAGACACTTACTTAAATCAAATCACAATCGGTGTTTTAGTATCCTTAGTTTTACTTGCTATTTGGTACACTTACACACAAAAAAATAAAAAGGCTTAGTTATGGATTTTATGTATGGCCCAGGGTTTTTCGGAACGCGTTCACCAATGTTTATGGATATTGTGAGTGCGATTGTAGCGCTTTTACCATTTTTAATGTTAGGGATTATATTTTTAGCAAGAATGAAAAAACATAAACTGCATGCACAAATGCAATGGGTTTTATATATCGTGTCAGTTCTTGTTTTGACATATTTTGAAATCGGTGTGAGACTTGTTGGCGGATTTGCAAAATTTATGGAAGGAAGCGGTGTGGAGCATGACTATGCAGTTATAGTTTTGATTTTTCATATAGCAGTGTCTGTGATAACATTGATTATTTGGACAACAACATTGCTTATGGCAAAAAAACAATTACAGCTTAATAAACATAAACGTGCAGGCTACTTGACATTTTTTGGAGTTATTATGACTTCATTAACAGGTGGATGGGTGTATTTACTTATGTTTGTCTACTAATAATTAAGAAGACAAAAACCTGCTTCATTTGAAGCAAAAATTTTATAAGGAAAATAAATGTTAAAAATAGATGATAAAGCACCGGAATTTTGTTTACCGAATCAAGATGATGTAGAAATATGCATGAGAGATTTGAAGGGAAAATGGATAATTTTATATTTTTACCCAAGAGACAACACTCCAGGATGCACAACAGAGGCATGCGAGTTCACCCAAGCGGCACCTGATTTTTCTGATCTTGATGCAATCATTATCGGCGTGAGTGCAGACACTACAAAAAAACATAGAAATTTTATAGAAAAACAAAATCTTGGTATTACGCTCTTAAGTGATGAATCAACAGATATGATGCAAGAGTATGGTGTTTGGCAGATGAAGAAAAATTATGGCAAAGAGTACATGGGGATAGTCCGTACAACACTAATCATAAATCCAGAAGGGATTGTAAAAGCAGTATTTGAAAAAGTACGGGTTAAAGAACATGTTGCAAAAGTAAAAGCAGAATTAGAATCACTTCAAGCATAAGTTAAATATACTTTAGATATAATTTCGCGATTTTTCTTCTTTTTAAGAGGAAAATATTAACAGATTATGTCAAAAGTTAGTGCGACTCCCTCTCTAGGATAGACCCGTCCGACATTCTCAAAGAACAACTAACAAAACTCTTGCTTGAAACAATAGCACTTAAGGATTACCTATGGTAACTATGAAAGACCTTTTAGAATGTGGTGTGCACTTCGGACACCAAACTCGTCGTTGGAACCCGAAAATGAAAAAATATATTTTTGGTGTTCGTAAAAATATCTATATTATTGATTTACAGAAAACTCTTCGTTATTTCCGTAACACATATACAATTGTAATGGATGCTGCTGCTGAAGGACAAACTGTTCTTTTTGTCGGTACTAAAAAACAAGCTCGTAACTCAGTAAGAGATGCAGCAATCGCTTGTAACATGCCATATGTGGATAACAGATGGTTAGGCGGTATGCTTACAAACTTCCCAACTATTCAAAAAAGTATCCGTAAACTTGATGTTATCACTGAGATGCAAGAAAATGGTCAAATTGATCTTTTAACGAAAAAAGAAGCATTGATGCTTTCTCGTAAAAAAGATAAATTACAATCATACTTCGGTGGTATCCGTAACATGAAAAAACTTCCAGATATGCTTTTTGTTGTTGATGCAGTGAAAGAGCACATAGCTGTTTTAGAAGCAAGATGTCTTGGTATTCCAGTTGTTGCTCCACTAGACACTAACTGTGACCCAGATTTAATCACTTATCCGATTCCTGGTAATGATGATGCGATCCGTTCAATTCAACTTTTTTGTCGTGAAATGACTGCAGCTATAAATGAAGGTAAAGCACTTCGTGATGCACCGGCTGAAGAAGAGCAAACAGAAGAAGTAGCTGCAGAAGAAGCAGTAGAAGCTGAGGCGACTGAAGCACCAGCTGAAACAAAGGAAGCATAGTTATGGCAGTTACAGCAGCACAAGTTAAAGAGTTACGAGCATCTACTGATGCTCCGATGATGGACTGTAAAAAAGCTCTGGTTGAAAATGACGGAGACATGGCAAAAGCTACAGAATGGTTAAAAGAACGTGGTATCGCTAAGGCTGCTAAGAAAGCTTCTGAGCGTGTTGCAGCAGAAGGTCTTGTTGGTCTCAAAATTGCTGATGACTTCTCAAAAGCCACTGTGGTTGAGATCAATTCTGAGACAGACTTTGTTGCTAAAAATGAAGGTTTCCAAAATTTAGTGCTTAAAACAACTGAAGAAGTTTATGCAAATAATTATTCTGATGTGGATGCAGTTCTATCAACTGAGTTTGGTAGATATTTTACAGAAGAAACAGCGAAGATCGGTGAAAAAATCGAACTTCGCCGTTTTGGCACTTTAGAAGCAGAAGATGACACTATTGCAATGAACGGTTATGTTCACTCAAATAACCGTATTGCTGTTGTCGTTAAAGCTAAATGTGACTCTGCTAAAACTGCTGAAGGTTTAAGAGACACCTTAAAGCAAATTGCTATGCATACATCTGCTATGAAGCCGACTACTCTTTCTTATAAAGATTTTGATGCTGAATATGTAGAGAATGAGACAAAAGGTAGAATTGAAGCTATTAAAAAAGAGAATGAAGAATTATCCCGTCTTAAAAAACCTCTTAAAAATGTTCCATCATTTGTTTCAATGATGCAACTTACCGAAGAAGTTTTAGCTAAGGCTGAAGCTGATATTAAAGCTGATTTAGCAGCACAAGGTAAACCGGAAAAAATTTGGGATAAAATTGTTCCTGGTTCATTAGCTCGTTTTATCTCTGATAATACGACTTTAGATAAAGAACAAGCTCTTTTAGATCAAACATATGTACTGGATGACAAGAAAACTGTTGCAGAGGCTATTGAAGCGGCTGCTAAGGCTCTTGGCGGCACAGCAGAGATCACTGATTTTATTCGCCTTGAAGTTGGTGAAGGGATTGCAAAAGCAGTAGATGACTTCGCAGCTGAAGTTGCTGCACAAATGGGTTAAAGCAGTATTATAGTATTAATACTCTAAGCTTATTATAATTGTAGGGATATAATGTCTCTACAACCCTCTCAATCTACAAAAAAATAAATTTCTGATAAAATATTTTAAAATCGTTA